>JBBTUS010000001.1:0-7767 GCA_038063635.1 Patescibacteria group bacterium
CTCGTATGCCGGAGAATTGATTAAAATAATTGTCATAAAATTTTTGAGCTTCTTCTCGCGTACCGCCAAGATTTTTTCTTAAAGCGGAAACTCCCATGCCGTAAATAATGCCAAAATTTATTACTTTGGCTTTTCGTCGCATTTCATTGTCTACTTTTTCCATTGGTACGCCAAATACAAAAGAAGCCACACCGCTATGAATATCTTTTTTGTCTCGAAAAATTTGCGTCATTTTTTTATCTCCGGACAACATTGCCGCAACGCGAAGTTCAATTTGACTATAATCAAATGCGACTAATTTGTTTCCTTTTGAAGCGGTAAATCCGCCTCGAATTCTCTTGCCTAATTCCGATTTTATGGGTAAATTTTGCAAGTTGGGGTCTTGTGAAGAAAACCTTCCTGTTGTTGTGCCATTTTGCAAGAATTTTGCATGCAGTCTGCCGTCGCTTGCTGTCATTTTAGGAATTACATCAATATAAGTAGAAAGTAATTTTTGTAATTCTCGATAAGAAAGTATTTCTTTTATAATTGGATTTTCCTCTTCAAGTTCTTCTAAAATTGAAACTTTTGTGGAAAAAGACCCGCTCGCATTTTTCTTTTTGCCTGATTTTATTCCCATTTTACCAAAAAGAACCTCGCCTAGTTGCTTCGGAGAATTTATATTGAACTCAGTTCCTGTCATTTTGTATATTTTTTTGGTAAGTTTATCCAATTCTTTGTGATACTCGTCTGATAATTTTTCAAAATATTTTTTATCTATTAATATTCCATAATCTTCCATTTCTTTTACTATTGGTATAATCGGTTTTTCTATTTCTTCAAATACTTTGTTTAGTTTTTCTTCTTTTAGTTTTTTGAAAACATATTCATAAGCCGTTTCAAAAGAACTCCCGCCTGTATAAGCTGTGCTGAAATCATGGCGGGCAGGAGTTTTTGCAAAAAGCAAAACATCTTCAAGCGTAGGGTTTGTTATGTCTGAATTTATAAGCCAAAGAGCAATACAAACTTCCGTTAATTTTTCCTTATCAACTTTAAGGACAGTCCTTTCAGAATTCTCCAAGGATTGTCCTTTTAAATCAAAATTACTATTTTTAAAAAAAAATTTTATGCGCGCGAGCAAGCTTCTGAATTCAAACTCACTAAAAACTTCTTCAACTTTTTTTAAATCCGCATTTTCCCAAAAAGTTTTTGTTGGCAAGGAAAAATTTATTGGCGCATCAAATCTTATTTTCGCCAAAGTTTTTGAAAACAAGGCCTCTTCTTCGTTATTTTTAATTAATTCCAAAATTCTTGGAGAAATACCCGACTTTAAAATACTCTCCGGGTCCTTTTTAATTTTTTTATAAATTTCTTCAATGGTTCCAGAATTTACAATCAAATTCGTAGCTGTTTTTTCCCCAATCCCTTTAATTCCGATAATGTTATCAGAAGGATCGCCACGAAGTCCCTTATAATCCGGCAAAAGTTTCGGTTTAAAGCCAAATCGCGCAATAACCGCGTCTTCGTCGTATAAAATAGTGTCGTTAATCCCCTTCTTGAGCGTATAAACCTGCACTTTTTTATCATCAACTAATTGCATCGTGTCCATATCGCCTGATGCAATAATTATTTTTATATCTTTTTCATTTTTTAATTTTTCAACTATCGTACCCAAGACATCATCAGCTTCAAAACCAGGGGAGTCATAGATTGGTATATTAAATGCTTCAAAAATTTTTCGAGAATTTATGAGCTGAGTTACAAGAGATTCATCTGCTTTTGCCCTGCCTGCTTTATACGCTTCATAAGCTTCATGCCTAAAAGTTTTCTGCGGCAAGTCATAACAAGCCACAATATAATCCGGTTTTAAGTCAGTAATTATTTTCATCAACATGCTTGATAGGCCATAAAGAGCTCCCGTTGGCTCGCCTTTTGACGACAAGAATTCTGGCAACGCGTGATAGGCGCGATGTATTATCGCATGCGAATCAAGCAGAACTAATGTTTTTATGTCTTTTTTATTAATCATCAACTAAATTATTTTTTAATTTGAAAAAACATTACCACTCTTTTGAAAGCCGTAGCCGGCAAAATTCTCGATGATAGTTTTAAGCAATCGTGATCTTGTAGCCATAACCACAACATATTGCACCACTGCATAGGTATTATACAAAAAAATCCCTTTAATTCAAAAGAATCAAAGGGATTAAGAAAATAAGAGTCATTAGAACAAGGTACTAAGCAGTCAGTTTCGGAACCACTACACAAAGGGAGAACTCGGCATCCCAAACGTAGTCGCTCTCAAACCGATCCACGTCCACGTGCAAGCCGTCAGAGTTCACGCCCACGCAAGCAACAAAGAATTGATCTTCAACCTTAAACAGGAAGAAAGTCACATATCCGTCTTTACGTAACCAGTTGGGATGCTTTTTGCAAAAGTTTTTTATCTGGTGCTGTGTCAGACACAACTTGTCCAGATCGGTCCCGAGGGAGCCGAACATTTGTGCAAAGGTGCCATCCTTCACCAGTTCATGAACATCTACCACAGTCTCTTTGGTGATGATGCCGGCCTTGTTGATACCCCAGTTTTTGAAGTCGCCATCAATGCCCGATGGAAAAACTTCCTTAGCGGTTGCCAATGTCTCTTTGCCGTCGAGAACATCAAGCATCAGCGTTTCGGCTCCGGAAAGGAGTTTGAGATATAGCACCGTTTCGGGTTGCTTGCCCATCAACGCTTCGCGTTGCTCGAACGTAAGGTTATTAAACCATTTCACCTGTTCAAAGGTCATGTTGCCATTACGAAGTTTTTGTAGTTGGTCAACTTGCAGTCCAGCGAAATCTTGCGCCGTGTTCTGCTCGAGAGTTTTTGTTCTCATTTTTTTTTAATTTTTTAAAATTCAAAGAACATTTTGAGCCATTTTTCTATATCTAAAGATAAAGACGGAATGGTTTCTTACCTTTGTTGCATTATATCATAAATAATATAAAAAGGCAAGCTTTTATATATTTTATCCTTATTTTATATAGTTTTTATTTTAAAGCTTCTATGCCCTTTTGGGGTATGAGAAATAAAAATCTTGTGATGTTTTTTAGGCATGGCTTTTATAATATTAGCTGGCCATTCTATAAAAATTAAATGTTTTGGATTTGAAATGATTTCTTCCCAACCGAGATGAATTAATTCTTTTTCATTTTTTAATCTATAAGCGTCTATATGAAAAAGATATTTAAAAGCAGAGCGTTCATAAAAGTTTTCGCCTGTGGGCACTGGCTTCGTTTTGTCCACCAGAAAAGATTCATGACCGTCCTTTTTAGGAAGCTCATATTTTTTTATAATTACGAAAGTTGGGCTATTTACTTTTCTTTTTATGCCAAAATATTTTGCTACAGCTTGAGTAAAATTAGTTTTACCCGTTCCTAAATCACCATATAATCCGACAATAGTAGCTTTTGTTTTAATAGGATTTAGTTTGGTTAAAAATAACCTTGCTATTTTCTCTGTTTCCCCGACCGAACGACTGACAATATTCAGTCGGGCAGGTTTTGTGTTTTTTGAGATTATATCCATTTTTAGATATTACCACCCGGTAGTGAATTTTGGAAATGCGCAAAGCGCGCTCCGACTTAAGTCGGAGCTTTTCCAAAATCTACTACGGGATTACCATGCTCTTTGGTTTAAAGTCAAAATAGTATATAATTCATATTAAATGACAGATTTTGACGAAGAAAAACAAAAAAAACAATTGGATGATTTGCATAAACTGGAAGAAGAAGAACTAGTGGAAATATTGGCAAAATCAAAATACAATCTTCCTTATGTTAACTTGTCTCGAATAGGAATAGACAATGAAGCGCTAAGAACGATTTCCGAAAAAGAAGGGCGTGAAATGAACGTAGCTCCTTTCAAGCTTTCCGGAAAAAACATTTTTATCGCTATACGTTCTCCGTCCAAAGACTTATTAAGCAAGCTGAAAGAACAAATGGAAAGGCAGTCATTAGTGCCGGCTTTTTACATGGCATCTTTTGCCAGTTTAAATAAAGTGTGGGACAGATATGTAGAAATTTCTCTGGCTGAAAGTTCAAAAATTGGCGGACTTGATATTTCCGCAGAAGTTTTAAAAAATACCGCAAAAAATATAGAAAAAATGCAGGATATTGAAAAATATATAAAAGAAGCAATGGAAGGAAACCAGATTCACAAACTTTCACATATTCTTGAAATAATCCTTGCAGGAGCTATAGCAATTAAGGCATCGGATATACATATTGAACCGGAAAAGGACAGGGCAAGACTGCGACTCCGTCTTGATGGAGTATTACAAGATGTATTCTTTTTTGAAATGAGTATATACAAATTACTTAATTCAAGAATAAAACTTCTTTCCGGAATAAAACTAACTTCAAATACTGCGCAGGACGGACGTTTTAGCATAGAAGAAAGCGAAGAAGAAATTAATATTCGTACCTCGCTTATTCCCGGAGCTTATGGAGAATCAATCGTTATGCGTATTTTGGATCCAAAATCTATCAGGGAAAATCTTGAAGATATTGGAATCGAGCCATTTCTTTTTTCAGTGGTTCAAAAAGAAATAGCAAAACCGAATGGCTTAATATTAGTCACAGGACCGACTGGCTCGGGTAAAACTACAACGCTTTATGCCTTCTTGCGAAGAATATATTCTCCGGAAATAAAAATAATCACCATTGAAGACCCGATAGAATACCATCTAGATGGCATAACTCAAACCCAAACAAATGAAAGCAAGGGATATACATTTTTAGAGGGTTTACGTTCAGGCTTGCGACAAGACCCAGACGTAGTGATGGTTGGTGAAATAAGAGATTCTGAAACGGCAAAAATTGCCATAGAATCCGCTTTAACTGGTCACATGGTTTTCTCAACACTGCACACTAATAATGCCGCCGGCGTTATTCCCCGACTTATTGACCTTGAAGTCAACCCAAAAATTATGGTCTCAGCCTTATCTCTTTCAATCGCTCAGCGCTTAGTTCGTAAACTATGCGTCTATTGTAAAAAGGAAAAAACTCCGACTGAAGAAGAAAAAAGGTCAATGAAAATTGTTTTAGACAGCATAAAAGAGGAAGGAAAAAATCTTTCTAATTATAATATAGACATAAATGCGCCGTTTAAAATATATTCAGCTCCAGGGTGCGAAAAATGCAATCTGACAGGATATAAAGGAAGAATAGGAATTTTTGAAGCTATTTTGACAGATGAAGCTATTGAAAAAATAATGCCTGAAAATCCAAGCGAGAGAGAAATAAAAATGGTGGCAAAAAAACAAGGCATACTTTCTATGCGCCAAGATGGAATGGTAAAAATAATAAATGGAATTACTTCTTTTGAAGAAGTGCAAAGTGTTGTTGACCTAAATGAGGAATAATTAAATAATAAAGAAAAGATTTTTAAGGGCAAAAATCTTATTCTTTATTATCCAATAAAAAAAGCATTAATCTCTAAACAATCCTTTTAGGGCTTAGCCCCAAAAGTAACAAATTTTTGAAGGATAGTTCCAGAAACTTAAAAAGTACCAAAACGTCCTACGCAAAATTATATAACCGATGGCTGATTGCTTAGAGATTAATGCTCTCTTAAAAAATAAAAAGCCTAATCTCCTATAAAATAATTATACTATAAAGAACATACATCAAATGCTATAATGTGGATAGCGTGGTGGATACGATGTGCATAATTAACTGCCTAGAGTATAGCATACTATAAAAAAATGTCAAGCGATAAAAATAAAAAAACAAATGAAGGGACTGCTGAAAATAATAACAATTTGGGTGATTCTTTCTTGGACCAAACTCTTCGCCCTACTAAATGGGATGAGTATATTGGTCAAAAACACATAAAAGACAACGTTAAAATACTTCTAAGGGCAGCCGAAGAACGCGGCCATATTCCCGAGCATCTTTTATTTTATGGCCCTCCGGGACTTGGAAAAACCACTTTAGCTCATCTTATAGCCCATGAAACCGGACGGCAAATGAAGATAACTTCCGGTCCGGCAATAGAAAAAGTCGGGGATTTGGCTTCTATTCTGACAAACCTATCCCCAGGTGACATAATTTTCATAGATGAAATTCATAGGCTTAATAAAATGGTTGAAGAAATACTTTACCCGGCGATGGAATCTGGAGTTTTAGATATTATTATCGGCAAGGGTCCTTCTGCTCGCACAATTCAACTTGACCTTCCCCCGTTTACATTAATAGCAGCCACAACTCGCGTCGCTCTTGTGTCTTCCCCATTGCGTTCCAGATTTTCCGGCGGAGTTTTTAGATTGGAATTTTATTCAAATAAAGAAATTGAAGAAATAGTAAAAAGGTCAAGCAAGTTGCTTGAAATAGAATTAGAAAAAGAAGGTTTGGATGAAATTGCCAAAAGAAGCCGTTTTACTCCTCGTACTGCAAATTATTTTTTAAAAAGATGCCGTGATTACGCGCAAGTGCACAAAAAGAAGCTGGACAAAGAAACAGTAAAAGGCGCGCTGAATATGCTTTCAATCGATGAAATGGGATTAAACAATTCGGATAGAAAATTCTTGGAAGTTTTGATTGAAAAATTTAAAGGCGGACCGGTTGGACTAAAAACAATGGCGGCCGCTCTGTCGGAAGAAGAAGCAACGCTGGAAGAAGTGGTAGAACCATATTTAATACAACTGGGATTGCTTGAACGAACTCTCCGAGGACGAGTGGCTACGGAAAAAGCGTATAATCATCTTGGTTTTGACATACCTAAAAATTTGCCCGCCCGACCAAATAGTCGTTCGGGCGGGCAAAGCAAACTTTTATAATTGACAATGAAGGCAAATTTAGAAAATTTTTGAGCTGGTCTGGGCCCAGACCGAGGACCCGAAAAAATTTTTCTAAATTTGCCGAAATAAAAACAAAAAAAATTATTATGAAAATTTTAGGAATAGATCCGGGGTTTGAAAGACTTGGGATCGCAATACTTGAAAAAAATAAAAGCGACAAGAAAGAAAAAATTTTATTTTCCGAATGTTTTAAAACTTCCGCTAAATTAGCATTTCCTGAAAGATTATTATTAATCGGGAAAGAAATTGAAAAAATAATTAAAAAATATAAACCGGAAATTCTTTCAATTGAAACGCTCTTTTTCACTACCAATCAAAAAACAGCAATGCATGTGGCTGAAGCGCGCGGTGTTGTAATGTACGAATGCGTAAAAGCCGGTTTAAAAATCTTTGAAACGTCTCCTTTGCAAATTAAAATTGCCACAACCGGTTATGGAAAAGCAGATAAAAAACAAGTTATAAAAATGGTAAAAATACTGGTTAAAATGGACAATTCTAAAGAATCGGATGATGAATTAGATGCTATCGCCATTGCTCTGACTGCCTTTGCGCATCTCAAATGTTAGAATCCACCCCGCCATTGGCGGGGTCCTCAAATTTTATAGTCACTATGTTTCTTAAAATTTGGGAGTTATCCACACTTTTCATTGCCAAATCATTTATATTTTGGTACAAAATAAGAAAATTTAGAAAGTAGCTTTATTAGTCGGTCGTTTTTAAAATTTAAAAAAATTTTTGAAAATTTTATGAACTATGGGGATGACGAATCAATAGAAGAAAGAAGTTTCAAAATAAGCGGCAATGATGAAGATGGATTGTATGACGACCTAGGTGAACCGCTAGAACCAGGAGCGGATGAAGGCGTTAGTTTCGGTAAAGGCGAGGAAGCTGAAGAGGGTGAAGAAAAATTTGCAGACAAAGAAAATTATTAATAAAATAATCCCGC
>JBBTUS010000002.1:0-9267 GCA_038063635.1 Patescibacteria group bacterium
GAAAAATTAAGAAAAGGTTTTTAAGGGGTTTCGAGCGCGACGGCGCGAGAACTTCCCTCGGCCATTCCGACACGGGCTAGGCAGGATTTTTTAAGCTTCAAAAAATCCGTACCGGCAAAAACCTTGTTCTTAATTTTTTATAATGTGATATTATAAACACAAATGAAAATAATTTCTTGGAACACAAACGGCCTACGAGCAACTGCAAAACAAGGATTTTTTATGCCTTTATTTAGGGATGAAGAGCCCGATATTTTATGTCTGCAAGAAACTAAGGTTGAGTCAAGCCAACTTCCAGAGGAAGTGCGAAATGTTTCCGGGTATTATTCATATTTTTCTCATTCCAAACTTAGAAAAGGATATAGCGGTGTGGCAATTTATACAAAAGAAAAGCCAAAAGAAGTTTTTTATGGAATGGGTAAAAAAACCCGCCCGACCGAACGGTCATTCGGGCGGGAATTAGATGATGAAGGTAGATTAATAGGTGTAAAATATAAAAATATAACCTTAATAAATGTTTATTTCCCTAATGGCGGGCAAGGACCTCATCGTTTAAAATATAAATTAGAATTTTACGATGCATTTTTAAATTTTATTAAAAAATTAAGAAAAAATGGCGAACACGTTATTTTTTGCGGAGATGTAAACACTGCTCATAATGAAGTTGACCTTGCTCGTCCGAAAGAAAATGAAGAAAATACTGGATTTTTGCCAATTGAGCGCGCATGGATTGATAAAGTTGTAAAAAATAATTTTATAGATACGTATAGAAAATTTTATCCGGACAAAACTGGCGCTTATACCTATTGGGATATAAAAACTCGCGCTCGCGACAGAAATGTCGGCTGGCGTCTTGATTATTTTTTTGTAAGTTCTGAAATTATTCCAAAAATAAAAAGCGTAGGAATACTGTCTGACTATTATGGTTCAGACCATTGCCCTATTTTTATTAAAATTTAATAAAAATCTTGTTTTAAAAAAATTAAGAAAAGGTTTTTAAGGGGTTTCGAGCGCGACGGCGCGAGAACTTCAGGATTTTTTAAGTCCACCCCGCCTCATGGCGGGGCAAGAAAAATCCGTACCGGCAAAAACCTTATTCTTAATTTTTAACTATATTTAAAGTTTAATTAATTCTGGTTTCGTATTTTTACCAAACCATTTTTTTGAAAGCTTTACTATGTTTTTTGTTATGTCAGTAACTAAAATCTTCGCTTTTCTATTCTTTGCGAGTTTTTTCTCGATTTCCGGATGTCGCAATAAATAATCTTTTAATTTTTTAGGAATAATTTCATCTTGAGAAAGCACTTTTATTTTTTCCCCCCACCTTCGCCAAGGCTTCGGCGGACAGGCAAGAAATTTTCTAATTTCATTTTTGTAAAATGGATAATGAGTACAGCCTAAGACAAGAGCTTCTATTTTTTTACCCAAAAATGGTTTTAAATATTTCACAATAAATTCTTTTGCTAAA
This sequence comes from Patescibacteria group bacterium, assembly GCA_038063635.1. Classification (GTDB taxonomy): domain Bacteria; phylum Patescibacteriota; class Minisyncoccia; order Phycocordibacterales; family UBA9973; genus UBA9973. The sequence continues at coordinate 1,469 of JBBTUS010000002.1, forward strand.
ATTTTCTCCCCTTCTTCAGCCAAGGGTACCAACATCGGAGCAGAATTTTGAAAAATTTTTATTGTTTTGCTGATTTTTTTTATTTCCATCGGAAAACTATTTGAGGCAATCGTTCCCAGAGTTCCCAATATTCCAACTCTCTTAAATTTATCACATTCTTCAGCGATTGGAATTAAAACTCCAAGTATTTTTCTGTCTGGCTCGCCCCGTCCTTGGCGGGGAAAATTTTTAAGTAAATATTCTTGCTGTATTTTTTTTAAAGCTTGAGCGGAAGCCGTATTACAAGCAATGATAATAATGACGCAATTTTCTTTTCTAAATAAATAATCTACTGCTTGTTTTGTAAATTCAAAAACAGTCTCATGAGAACGATTACCATATGGCACCCTTTTAGTGTCGCCCAAATACACATAATCATATTGAGGCATGATTTTTCGTATTGCCTTGGCAATAATAAGCCCTCCTAATCCAGAATCAAAAATTCCTATACGCATTTTTTCATTCTAGCATATCCCAAAATTGGTGTTATTATTAATGTATGCAAAAAACTTGCAAAACTTGTGATAAAGAATTTGAAATCAGAGATGCTGATTTAATTTTTTATCAGCAAATGAAAACTGCTCCCCCGTTAGATTGTCCAGATTGTCGCATGGCAAAACGATTAGTTTTTAGAAACGAAAGAACACTCTATAAAAGATCTTGTGACCTTTGTAAAAAAGACATTATAACTGTTTATTCACCAAAATCAGATTTCAAAGTCTATTGTCATGATTGCTGGTGGAGTGATGGTTGGGATCCAAAAAGTTTTGCTCAAGATTATGATCCAAACAAAACTTTATTTGAACAATATAAAGAATTACAAAAGAAAGTTCCAAGACAAAGTATGGCAGCGGTAAATAATGTAAGAAGTGATTACACAAATGGTTCGGCTGAAAACAAAGATTGTTATTTAATTTTTGCCGCTGATTATAATGAAGATTGTATGTATGGAAGATTACTACAGAGAGATAAAATGTGTGTAGATTGCGCGTTTTTACATGAATCAGAGCTTTGTTATGAATGTTTAGATTCTAGAAATTGTTTTAAATGTATGTTTTGTGAACAATGTCAGTCGTCTAGTGATTTACTCTTTTGTTACAACATGAGAGATTCAAGTAATTGTATTTTTTGTACAAATGGTAGACATTTATCAAATGCAATTTTGAATGTTAAATACAGTAAAAAAGAATATGAAAAGAAAAAGACAGAAATTCTTTCTAACTATGAATCTATAGAAAAAGCAAAAAAAGAATTTTCTGAATTAAAAAGCAAAACAATAGTCAAATATGCATCTCAAACTAAATGTAATGATGTTACTGGAGACTATCTACACAATTGTCATCAAGGAGTATTTCTTTATGATACTTATGATGCAAAAAATTGTTCTTACATGACAGATGCTGAAAGCCCTATAGACAGCCAAGACTGTAATAATTATTACTACAAACCACAGTTTGGATACAATATGATGGGAGTATTGGAAGGTAATAGATTGAAAAATGGTGCTTTTGTATTTTATTGTAGTGACGTTGAATACTGCGAAAATTGTCACCATTTACTAAATGGTATAGGTTGTAGCGCCATTCGCAAGGGAGAATATATGATTTTAAATAAACAATATTCAAAAGAAGAATATTTTAAATTAAAAGAAAAAATTGAAGAACAATTAAAGAAAGAAGGAGTATTTGGACAATTTTTTCCACCAGAACTTGCTCCGTTTAGTTATAATGAAACACTAGCACAAGATTATTTTCCTTTAAACAAAGAAGAAGCTTTAAAAAGAGGTTTTACTTGGCAAGAAGAAACTACTGGAACTTATGGAAAAGAAACAATAAAAAATATACCTAAAACCATAGGAGAAGTTTCTGAAGATATATTGAAAGAAATTTTAGTATGCGAAGAATGCAATAAAAACTTCAGGATTACTGAAGCAGAACTCTCTTTTTATAAAAGAATGGGATTGCCAATACCTCATAAGGATTTTGAATGTAGACACAAAGACAGAATGTCAAAACGCAATCCACGTAAGCTCTGGCACCGAAAATGCATGAAAAAAGGCTGTAATAATGAGTTTGAAACGTCCTATTCCCCTGACCGACAAAAGACTGTTTATTGTGAAACTTGTTATAATCAAGAAGTTTATTAAAAATTCTTTTTAAAATAACTTTTCGAAGGGGTTTTGAGACTGACGAGTCGAGAGTTTCCCTTGGCTATAGCCCCACGGGCAAGGCAGGATTTTTTAAGCTTCAAAAAATCCATACCGGAGAAAAGTTATGATGAAAAGAATTTTCTTATTTATGAACTCCGTGCTTCTCGTGAAGTTTAGCTATTTCTTCTTCTTCTAATTCTTCTTTTTTTTCTTTTCCCCTTTCTCCTAATGTCCTTAATGCATCATCAGGTAAAAGATTAAGTGATTTTGTTAGTTCTGATAAATGTTCTTTGGTATTTTTAGAAGAATCATCAAGCACTTCTTCTAAAAGAGCGTTTAAAATCCAGCCCATTCTCGGTCCAGGCTTAATTCCTATGTCTTTTAGGTCTTCCCCATTTATTTTTAATTGTCCGACAGATATTGGGTCATGAAGCGCTTCTTCAATCATGGCAAAATATTTTCGCAAGCGATATGGCGCTTCTTTTTTCTTCATACCAACTCTATCGCACTCACGAACCTTCATTAAATCCCAAATGGGGTGATTTTCTGCCTTGCCCGCCAAAGCTTTAGCGTCGGCGGGGCCAACTTTTACAATAATTCTTCGCACCGCAGAAAGCGTAATTTGTTCCGTGTCAGAAAAAAACATATGGGTGTAAATTAATTTTTCCACAAGATCAATTTCTTTTTTAGAAAATTTTAATCTTTCTAAAATTTTTTTTGTCATTCTTGCGCCGATAACTTCATGCCCATAGAAGGTAAATTTCTTATGGCGGGAAAAGGTCGAACCTTTTTGAATTCCTAAGGTTCGACCTTGGGGAGCCAATTCTGTGTGCAAACGACGGAGAGCACTTCCTTCTGTTTCCGCTAATCTCCTAGACTTCGGTTTCCCAATATCATGAAAAAGCGCAGAAAGCCTTATTTCTAAAGGCCAATTCTTATCGGCCGAATGTTGTAAGGCGTGCAATAAATGATTCCAAACATCATAAATATGCTCACCGGATTGCTCGCATCCAATCCCCTCTTCAAGTTCAGGAATTATATTTTTTAACAATCCGAATTTTTGAAGCATCATAATTCCTGAAGCGGGATTTTTTGACATAATTATTTTTATAAATTCATCCCGAATTCTTTCTTGAGAAATATTTTTTATTAAATCAGAATTTTTAAAAATACTTTCTGATGTCTCCGAAGAAATAGAAAAATCTAATTGCACAGCAAAACGTATTGCTCGCAACATTCGCAAGGCATCTTCTGTAAATCTATCATCTGGATTCCCTACAGCTTTTAGCATCTTGTCCTTTATGTCCTTTAGACCGTCAAACATATCCACTAGCTGTCCTTTAGAAATACTATAGGCCATGGCATTAACTGTAAAGTCTCGTCTCTTTATATCATCTTCCAGTTTATCGCTAAATTTTACTTCATCTGGATGTCTAAAATCACTATATTTTGCTTCAATTCTGTATGGAGTAACCTCAACTATGAAATTAGATTCTGGGTTAGAGCCTGCCTGTTCGATAGGTAGGGTTCTAGGTTCTAGTGTTTCTTGTGAAACATTAATTTCAGATGTTCCTTGTGAAACAACCACGCCAACTGTTCCAAAAGTATTTTCATATACAGTTTTTTCGAATAAATTGATTATTTGTTCCGGCTTAGCGTTTGTTGTTACATCCCAATCCTTTGGTTCTCTATCCATTAAGAGATCTCTGACACAACCCCCTACAAGATATGCCTCAAAACCCGCATCCTTGAGTGTGCTTGTTACATGTGAAACCTCTTTTGGTATTTTTTCTTTTACTTGCTTTAAAATATCCATTAAATTTTGTGCACCCACCAGGATTCGAACCTGGAACAACTGCTTCGAAGGCAGGTATGATATCCATTTCACTATGGGTGCAAAATTATTATATTTTATAATTATTTTACGACTAATATATTATATATTAAAAAGATGGTTTAGTAAATAACCTTTTTAAATAAGGCTATAATAAGCACAATTGCATTTATTATAAAAAACAATTATAATTTATTAAATCATTATTAAATTACGGTTATATTTGTTAGTTTTTTACATAATAGATTCATAATAAATATTTGTTTGTTTAGTTAGTAATATTGCGGCCATGGTTTAATGGTAGAACAACTGGTTGCCAATCAGTTGATGGGAGTTCGATTCTCCCTGGCCGCACATTTATAAGGCTAAGTAGGCAAACTGCTTTGCCTACGTGGGAGAATCGAAAGACTTTTCCATGCGAGCGTAGCGAGCAGGAAAAGTACCTGGCTATGTAATAGCCGATTCTCCCTGGCCGCACATCTTTAAATGTCCCTGTCCTTTATGAATTAATTACTCCTTTATTTTATATAGGGATTTTATCAAAAAATGTGGATAACTATGTTGGTAATGTTTATAAAGGACAGAATCTTAAACCATATTTGGATGACCTTTTTACCTAAAATAGCTTGAAAAATAAAGATATTATCGTAAAAGACATTAAAAATAAAGATTATGTTTCACGTGAAACATGTTTCTTATAAAACACTATATATAAATGCCCAAAATATTTACCTCAGAAAAACAAAAAATAGGGAAAATTGGTGAAAATGTCGCAGCAAAGTTTCTCGTGAAACATGGTTTTTTGATTTTAGATAAAAATTATACAAAAAAATGGGGTGAGTTGGATATTGTCGCAGAGAAAAAAAATAAATTATATTTTATTGAAGTTAAGTCCATTACTAGAAATTGGGATATTATTCTCCGCTCCAAAATCGACGAAAAGGCGCAGGAAATAGACACATGGCGCGCTGAAGATAATATGCACCCATGGAAGTTAAAAAGAATGTCTAGAATAATCCAAACTTATCTCTTGTCTAAAAAAATTCCAGATGAAAAAGAATGGGAAGCATGTCTTTTAGTCGTTTATTTAGACCTAAAAAACAAAAAAGCGAGAGTAAAAGTGGTAGAAGATATTATTTTATGATATACTCGATTGGCTTTAAAGCCAGGAGGGGCTTGCCCGCCGAAGCTTTAGCGTAGGCGGGCTGTAGTATACCGGTAGTACACGTGCTTTATTGTGAGAGCATGTAGACTTTAGTCGGTGTAATACGTTTTGTAAGTTTGTATTGTTTACGGGCTGTAGTATACCGGTAGTACACGTGCTTTATTGTGAGAGCATGTAGACTTTAGTCGGTGTAATACGTTTTGTAAGTTTGTATTGTTTACGGGCTGTAGTATACCGGTAGTACACGTGCTTTGGGAGCATGGAGACTGGGTCCGATTCCCAGCAGCCCGAAATGAGCAAAGCGGGATTAGTTTAATGGTAAAATAACAGTTTTCCAAACTGTGGTTGGGAGTTCGATTCTCCCATCCCGCACAGGGTGAGGGATAGCGAGCAAACTGCTTTGCTCGCGTGGGAGAATCGAAAGACTTTTCCATGCGAACACAGTGAGCAGGAAAAGTACCTGGCTATGTAGTAGCCGATTCTCCCATCCCGCACAAAAATCGCTATACGATTTTTGTGCGAGGCTCGTCTGGTAAGATAGCCCGCACATTCAAATTCATGACAATAATATATCTTTATGCATTTATAAGTGTTTTAATAATCAGTTTGGTTTCCTTGATTGGGGTTTTTTCACTTTCCCTGAACGGGGAAGTCATAAAAAAATACATAAGTATATTCATAAGCCTTGCAGTCGGAGCATTATTAGGAGATGCCTTTATTCATTTAATACCTGAAGCATTTGAAAATTCTCGTAGTCCTATTTTGGCAAGTCTACTAATTATCATTGGCATTCTTTTATTTTTTATAATAGAAAAATTTCTTCATTGGCATCATCACGGCGAAGACAAAGACGAGCCAAATATACATCCGGTTGGCAAGTTAATTATTTTTACTGACGGCTTTCATAATTTAATAGATGGAATAGTTATTGGCGTAAGTTTTTTGGTCAGTATTCCTGTCGGCATAGCAACAACATTAGCTGTAGTTTTACATGAAATACCTCAAGAAATAGGAGATTTTGCTGTGCTTATTCATTCCGGATACACTAAAAAAATGGCCCTGTGGCTAAATTTTCTTTCAGCGCTTATGGCTTTTATTGGATTAATTATTGCTTTTATATTTGGTAGCGTAGCGGAAACTTTCGTTCTATGGGTTTTACCAATTGCCGCCGGTGGTTTTATTTATATTGCAATTGCTGACTTAATACCAGAACTTCATAAAACACAAAGATTTAAATATTCAGCATTTCAATTTTTAACGATAGTAATTGGAATTTTATCTATGATTGCTTTAACCTTGCTTGAATAAGCTAAAACAACAAAAAGGGCGGAAAAAAATTACAAATCTATTGCTGGATTTCTTGCGCCTTGTACTTCAAAATGAAGATGCGGGCCAGTAGAACGTCCCGTAGAACCAACATATCCTATTGTTTCTCCTTGATTAACAACTTCTCCGGTACGTGTTACAAGTTTAGACATATGACCATAAAGCGTTTGAGTTCCATTAGGATGCCTAATAATTACCATATTACCATATCCTCCGTTGTAACCTTTACGCGCCAATAATACAACCCCAGAAGCAGAAGCAACTATTGGCGTGCCTGTTGGAGCAGCTAGGTCAACGCCATTATTGCCATGTAATCCTTGACTCTTTCTTTTATATTCCGGAACAGGGTTAGTAAAATATCCAAGTAAAATCTTAAGCGGAGCTTTTATAACGTCTTTCGGACTAATTTTGGGTTTTTCACTTTCTATATTAAGCATTTCGGCATTTGGGACAATAAGTTCGTCTCCTGCCATTAATTTTGCATCTTCAGCTATTCCATTTAATCGAGCAATATCGGACACATCAACATTATATTTTTTAGCAATAGTCTTTAATGTTTGTCCTTTAAGAATAGTATGGCTTACTCCGGAAACCGGTAAAATAAAAAGCATGTCGCCTTCGACAAGCTTTTCTCCTTTTTTTAAATCGTTTGCCCAAAGAATAGTATTTACTGAAACATCAAACATATCCGCAATTTGAGAAATTGAGTCTCCTTTTCTAACCTTATAAACACTTACTTGGTCAGAAATAGGTTCTCCGTTATCTATAACATCAGACCCGCCTATGGGACTTGAGGAAGGAGAAAGAGCGCTATTAGCAACAATTTTTACATCTTTATTTAAGTCCACCTCATCCTTGTTATTATTGTTTTTCTTATCAAAAATAACCAAATTAGACGAAACATTTGCTTCTAAAAGGTCCATACTTTGAGAGTTTTTGATAGAATCTTGGTCTATGTTTGCCAAAACATCATTACCCAGAAAAACGGAAAAAATGTTCGCGCTTGAAGACAAAGGCGCAAAAAGCAATCCTAGCAACAGGAATAGACAAGCAAAATAGCTGAATATTTTAAATTGAGTTTTTATAAACCTAATTAATTATCGCAGGAGTTCCTTCTTTATCCTTATAAAACAAGGATAAAATTACAGGACGACCAAAACAGTACTGTAAAACAAAGGTTCTTACGATGGTTACTGTCTCTCGGTATTTGGTATCAGGCCCCCGTTTGATACGGGCAAACCCATAACTAAATTACTTCTATACGGTATTCTTTAATGGTAGTCCAA
>JBBTUS010000003.1:0-13779 GCA_038063635.1 Patescibacteria group bacterium
ATTGCTTATTTAAAATACAATATTGTTTTCTTTTTAAATTTACACAGCCAAAACAATCTTTTCCTTGAATGCAATAATATGAATACTCAACATCTCTTGCTTCAGGCCAACAATCAGCGGAAAATTTATTATTATAAGCGCCTTCGCCCACTATGTAACATTCATAAAGCAAAGAAGAATTATTGCCCCAGCCGGTATAATCATAACAATTCTTGGTAGTTGGAATTGATAAATATTGAACATAACGGGAATCTTCAGCGCCTGTTACCATATAAGAATTCAGAGTATTTTTTGATTCATAAATATATTCGCCTGTAACATTTTTATTTAGGCTATTTCCATGGTATTCTCTTTTGGGAGCTTTAAGCCAAAATTCTTCCGCTAGTTTTTTTGCTTTTTGTTGGTATTCATAATTATTAATTTTCATTTTTTTTATTTTTTTTATATATTCCTCTTTCGTGTATTGTTTATTGAAAATAAAATAGGAGCGATTGCGTAAATTTACACAGCCAAAACAATCATTGCATCCATAACAAGAATTGCAAAAATGGCAATCTACGCAGTTTTCTAATTCTTCGCTCCAAAAACAATGAAAGCATTTTTTTATACCAACACATTCATAACAAAGCTCTGATTCTATTGCCCTAAAACAATCAAGACAATCTTTTGTGCGATAAGTTCCTCGAGTATAAGCGCAATGTTCGTCATAATCAGCATAAATAGTCATAAAACAATTTTTCTGATATGAAGAATTATTTGTATATTTAGTATTTACAAGAGATGGATAAAGCGATTCAAGCGCCATAAAAGGAGATTTATTTCGAAGTTCCATTAATTGTTCAAAAAATGGTTTTTTGGGGTCATAATCCATTCCATATTCCGTGCCGTCCCAATCATCTTTCCACCAACATTTATTGCAATACATTTTATGTATTTTATCTGGAGCATAAAGACAAATAGCAGACTTGCCACATTCATCACAATTGCGCTTATAAAATTTATTTAAATTGCCAAACGACATTCGCCTCATCATTCGGCAATACGGACAAAATGTCGGCGGTGGAACCTTCATTCTCTCGTAAAAATTAAAATCCTCCGGCTCAATTGTGAAGTCTTTTTTGCAATTCTGGCAAATTCTATTTTCACTATTTTTACTCATATTTTTTTGCAACCTGCCCCGTAGTGAGCTTTGCTCTACTACTGGGGTTTTGGCATTGTCTAGTTTCTGATTGCATGTCTTAATTATATCATTTTTTACATTCCTTAAACTAACAAAAAACAACCTTATAAATTAAGATTAAATTAGTGTACAATAATATAAAAATACTGAGAAATTTTTTATTTAAAGCACTTATTCCAAAAGAAAGCCATAAGCCAACCGAAAATATAACCAACAACAAAAGTTACGACAATAAGTCCAATAGCTTTAACTAAATTAAAAGGCATTACAACTACTGGCATACTAAGCATATGTATATTGAAAACAAAATTCAAAAATATTTGCGCTAAACCTAGGGCAACTAAAACACTCCAAATAAGATGCATAAAACTTATAAGAAAACCAAATGTTAAACCTGTTTTATTTTTACTTATCATTTTTATTTTCAGCTATAAGCTGATCCGCCTCTGGCGGAAAATTATTATTAATAATAGACCTTTTAATATTTTAGCATAAATTATCAATTATATTTTTTTAATTTGCGCGGCTGATGGGTGCTGACCCCACGGCCTCCCACGTGACAGGCGGGTGCTCTACCGTTGAGCTACAGCCGCAAACTTCTATTAAACTATCATAAAATAATAAAATTTACTATTTTATTTGTGTCGACGGCAGGGTGTGCGCCTGCGACCTTCTCTTTATGAGTGAGATGCTCTACTAGCTGAGCTACGCCGACATAATATTTTCTTTTATTGCTTTTATCAAACCGAGCATTCTATATTTTAGGTTCTTCCCCCTCCTTACTATTAACCTACATACGCCATAATAATTTTCATAATTATCATAAACTTTATTTACTCTCGTATTTATGTAATAAGGCTTCCTAATTTGACTATTTTGTAAGTTTAACAGTTTTTTCCAAAAACTCAAGACTATATTTATTCTTTCTTTATGGATTATATTAATTTGAATTGAGCATACAATATCTTCATGTGGTATGTGTAAAACATCTATCAAAAATAATCTCATCACAAGAATCATTTCTGGATCTGAATTTACAAATATAAAACTCGAGGTACTATCACTTTTTGATCCTTCGCTCCAATATAGTGCCGTGGCAATTAACAATAACTCTCTTTTAGAAATTTTTTTAATAAACTTTTTTCCTAAAATGTCAGCTTCCTTAATTGCATTCAATCTTTTATTTTTATTCATCTGGGCGCCGATTAATCTACCTTTCTGCGTTTTAAAAATATGTTCTTTTTTTATTTTTTTATATTGCTCTTCTGTAAGAGTTATATCTCTACACCAAAGACTAACTGTGCTTTTTGAAAGTCCAAGTTTATCTTTTATTTCATTAATTGTAGATCCTTCTCTTCTTAGTTTTTGAGCTTCTGCTTTTAATTCAAATTTAGACATATATGATATTATATCACAGGTATTATAATAAATCTATCTACAAAAACAACTTGCTTATTTTAAGAAAATATTATAAACTAACATTCATAGCGGGGTAGAGAAGAGGTATCTCGTAAGGCTCGACATAATGGGCCCATCAAAAAGAAATTTTTGAATGCGTATTCACCAAATTCGGGGAAATCCTATCCGTCGAGAGATGGAAAGACAATCCCGAGCTAAATTTTTTAATCTAAATTAAAGATAAATGTGTAGAGACTAGATGGTGAACTCCTTAACTTTTAAAAGAAAGGAGATGGTATAGTCCAGACCACAAACAATTCGTGGTAGCGAAAGCTATAGTGGTAAGCATAACCTTAAGACTCTGGTTCGATTCCAGACCCCGCAACAATTTTATTTTCTAAATATATCGAAAATCGCGAAAAATTTGCTCGTATATGGCAATTGCTCTTTTTGCTTCTTGTTGAGAAATTTCAAATTGTATTCCTTCATGGGCTATTTTATTTCTGACAATATGGGCATCCCAAGCGGATTTTAAACTGCTGTATTTTTCCATATCAACTAATTTTAATTTCTCGCCTAAATTCTCTCCTTTGAACCCCAACTGGTCTAATAAATCTTCCAGCATAGAATCGGCATCCATAATTGCCAATTTCCAATCTCCGGGGTTTTCCGATGAAAGATGCTGTAAAACACCCCCCCACCTTATGCTTTGAGTACTGCCATTTTTTTCTGTGTCTTTTTTTTCTTTTTCAACTTGCTTGCGCGCATATTCTTCCAGCTCATATTGTAAATATTTATGTTCTTTTTTTCTGATTTCAAAAATTCTGACTACTGAATAGCAAATTATAAAAATAGAAACTATCGCAATAATAAAAAAAACTATATTTATAATATTTCCAATTAAAATGAAATCCGTAGATTCATAAAAAGATTTAAAAAATGCCGTTATCTGATTGAATAAATAATCTGGATTTAAAAGATTTGGATTTATTTCAGTATTTTGCGGATAAAATGTTGAATTTATTGAATCTACAATGTCCATATAATTATTATAACATATACATTATTAACTTATTTTAAATCTTCAAATTTTTTTCCTATGGCAAAAAGCAAGTTTTCACGAAAAGGTGGGGCCATAAATTGAATAGATAAAGGTAAATTATCGTCAGTAAAACCTGACGGCAAAGCAATGGAAGGAACTCCAGCCAAATTTGCCGGCGCGGAAAATATATCACAAAGATACATTGCCACCGGGTCATCTAATTTTTCACCTATCTTAAAAGCTGGCATAGGCGCGGTAGGAGTGGCAATAAAATCTACTTTTTCAAATGCTTTCATAATTTCTTTTGTTATTTTATTACGCACTTTTACTGCTTTATTGTAATAAGCATCATAATAACCATGCGACAAAACATAAGTGCCAAGTAATATTCTACGACGAGCCTCTTTGCCAAATCCTTCACCTCTGCTTTTTATATAAACTTCCATTAAATTTTTGCCTTTTTCACTAAAACCATAACGAATACCATCAAAACGAGAAAGATTGGTAGAAACTTCAGCCGGCATAATTATATAATAGGCTGCCAGTGAATATTTGGAAAAAGGAAGTTCTATGTCAACAATTTCATAACCGGAATTTTTAAGCTTTTCAATTGATTGTTTAAAATTTTCCATTACGACTGAATCAACTCCTTTATCAAATAAATGCCACGGAACGCCAATCTTGTTAGGCTTTAGACTCTGGGCTTTAAGCTCTGGTTTTTCCCTTAATTTATCCGGAACTGAAGTGCTGTCTTCCGGGTCATATCTTGATAAACTATTAAAAATAATTTCCGTATCACGCACATTTTTACCAAAAGGGGAAACTTGGTCCAGTGAATTACCCATAGCAATAATTCCTTGCCTAGACAATGCGCCATAAGTCGGTTTTAATCCTACCAAACCGCAAAAAGCTGCCGGCTCTCGCACTGAACCGCAAGTTTCCGTTCCTAATGCAATTAAAGCCATATCCCCTGCTAGAGCCGCAGCCGACCCGCCAGAAGAACCGCCCGGCACGCGAGATATGTCATGAGGATTGCGAGTTACCCCATAAAAACTTGTTTGAGTAGAAGACCCCATAGCAAATTCATCCATATTGGTCCGACCAATAAAAATAACGCCAGCTTTTTTTAAATCTTTTATAACTGTCGCATCATAAACCGCTTTATAATTTTCTAAAATTTTTGAACCAGCTGAGACAATGCGACCTTCAATCAAAATATTATCTTTGATGGCAATTGGAATTCCGGTCAGTTCGGTTGCTGTTCCATCTTTAAATTTTTTGTCTGCTTGGTCCGCTTGTAAAAGCACATCATCATATACTTCCAGATAAGCATTTATTTCAGGATTTTTTTCTTTAATCACTTTCAAATATGCTTCAACTAACTCTCGGCAAGTAAATTCGCCATTTTTGAAACTTTTATGAGCTTTTTCTATTGTTAAATTTTTTAAATCAATCATTTATTTCACTTTTTTATTCAGAAAGTTTAAAAGTTTAAGCGTCGTGGGTTCCCTGTCCTTTCGTCTCCGAGGGCGAAGACGCAAAAACTTTTTAAACTTTCTGAATTTTAAATCATAATATTTTTTTTACCTTTAAAAAACCATCCTGTGAATCTGGAAATTGCTCCTTAATAAGTTCAGCAGAAAAATCACGAGCTATTGGTTCGTCTTCACGCCAAACATTCTTGAGATTATAGGCAGGCGCCACATCATCCATTTCTACTTTTTCAATAACTTTTACATACTCTAAAATACCTTTCATGTCAGAAAGTATTTGTTCTTTTTCTTCTTCCGGAAGTTCTATTCTAGCCAATAAAGCTAGGTTTTCTACGTCTTTAATAAGCATCCTTAAAGTATAACAAAATAAAGGAAAAATTAAAATTCTACTTTCCCAAAAGAGCTTTTATCCTTTCTTCCACCGGTGGATGAGTAGAAAAAAGATTTGAAACTTTCTTGCCAACGCTAGAAAAAGGATTTACTATAAAAAGATGCGCTGTGGCAGTATTTGCATGCATCATAGAACGAGAATATTGTGAAATTTTTTGAAGCGCGCTGGCAAGCCCTTCCGGATATCGAGTAAGTAATGAGCCGGACGCATCGGCTAAAAATTCTCGCTTGCGCGATATTGCAAGCTGAATAAGCATCGCAAAAATCGGCGCTAAAATTGAAAGCGCAATCCCGATAATCACCATAACTCCTCCATTGTGATTGTCTCTGCTTCTTCCAATACCAAAAAAAGTGGAACGTAAAAACATATTGGTAATAATTGTAATAAAACCGACAAGAACAACAACTACAGTGGAAAGTAAAATATCTCTATTGCCGATATGAGAAAGTTCATGAGCGATAACGCCTTCAAGTTCTGATTTGTCCAATATTTGAAGAAGTCCCGTAGTTACCGCAACTACAGCATGTTCTTTATTTCTCCCCGTTGCAAAGGCATTCGGCGCTGAATCATCTATAATATACAATTTTGGCATCGGTAATCCTGCCGTAATGGAAAGATTTTCTACAACATTCCAAAGTGTTGGATTATTTTCTTTTTTTATTTGGTGAGCTTTGTTTAAAGCAAGCGCAATTTTATCAGAATACCAATAACTTGTTACATTCATTAAAATGCTAAATATTACAAAAAAATACAAAATGTTCGGATCTCCATAATATTGTGAAAAGAAAAAACCTATGCCTATAATTATCACAAAAAATAAACTCATTAAAATCCAAGTTTTTGTGGCATTTTTTGATTGTTGGGTGTAAAGCGTCGCCATCTAATTTTATTATATTGCTAAATGAACAGCAAAACACTGTTTAATTTTGAGCCAAAAAAATTATTTTGCATAAATATTATTTAAACTTTACTTCAACCGGATTTTGAGCAACATCATTGTCGGCTAAGTCAAAGAATTCCATCTTTGAGAATCTAAACACAGTGGCAATAATATTAGAAGGAAAACTGTCTGTCATTATGTTCAGGTCACGAACATTGCCATTGTAAAATCTTCGAGCTGCTTGAATTTTATTTTCCGTATCGGAAAGTTCGTTTTGCAAAGCTAAAAAGTTTTGATTTGCTTTAAGGTCCGGGTAAGCTTCGGCAAGAGCAAAAATTGATTTTAGGGCTCCGGTAAGCATATTTTCCGCTTTTGCGTGGTCTTCGGTGGGACCTTGTGCGCCCATTGCCATAGTTCTTGCTTTTGTGACATTTTCAAATGCGCTTGATTCATGAGTTACATAACCTTTCACCGTATTTACTAGATTTGGAATAAGGTCATATCGGCGTTTTAATTGAACTTCAATATCAGCCCAAGCTTCTTTCGCTCTATTCATCAAAGAAACAAAATGATTAAATGCAGAAATAATCCATAAAACCATAACCACTACAACTATTAAAATTATCCAATAATATTTCATAATTTTTTTATAATTAACCCACGCTTTAACGGGGCAAGCTAATAATCACTCATTAATAATACTAGGTTTTTTGTTGGAAATCAATAAGCCCCTCCGACGTATGTCGGAGGGGCTTATTGATAGTTTATTTCTTGTTTTTTTGCTGTAATTCATTAATCCAGACGAGAAGCGGAGAAGCAAGGAATATTGAAGAATAAGTTCCAAAAAACATTCCAACGGTAAGCATTAAAGCAAAATATTTTGTAGATTCCGGACCAAAGAAAAATAGTGACAATAAAACTAAAATAACTGTGAGTGATGTGCAGATAGACCTTACATATGATTGTTCTAAACTTTTACCAACTATTTCATTAAAATTAACTTTTGCAATCGCAACCTGATTTCTTAAATTTTCCCTAATTCTGTCAAAGATAACTATCGTATCAGAAACAGAAAGACCTAAAATAGTAAGAATTGCTACGACAAAAAGCGTATCAATTTCAGCTCCAAAATAATGACTTAAGATTGCAAAAAGACCAATAGGAATGGTAACGTCGTGTAAAAGAGAAACTACAGCCATAAATCCATATTTCCAAGAAGAAACTGGCTTGGAAACTTTTCTAAAAGCAAAAGCGATAAAACAAATTATTCCAAGTGACACTAAAATGATAGCAATTATCGCCTTTTTAGTAAGCTCACGACCTACCGAAGGTCCTATGGAATTAAAACTTTTTTCATCCAGAAAATTTTTGTCATTTAATGAAAGCGTTTTTAAAAGTAAATTATGCTCAGCTTCATTTAAATCGCGAGATTTAATAATATAACCTAAATCTCCGGTAGGTTGAAGTAAAATTGACCCAAGGGTTGAAGATTTAAATGCTATTTCCAAGTCAGCTTGCGTTGGACGAACACTTTTATAAAGAACTTCTGTTAACGCTCCACCCTTAAAATCAATACCGATTTTTGGAGGAAAAATAAATACCAATGACAGAGAAAGAACAACTAATACTATAGATATCCAGATAAATATTTTTTTGTTATTAATTATGAACATAATTTATTTTGAAATTCCCGAACTAAATAAAAATCTTGCGACCTTGCCTTCTCCAAGAAAACTAATCCCTGAAAGAAAAATTCTGGTTATTGTGATAGCTGAAAGCATTGAAACTAAAACTCCCATGCCAAGCGTTAAGGCAAAACCCTTGATTAATGAAGTTCCAAACCAGAAAAGAATAGTAGCGGTTATTATGCTGGAAATATTTGAATCTCGTATTGAAAACCATGCTCTGGAAAAACCAACGGAAACAGAATCAGCAATAGTTCGACTAGAACGCAATTCTTCTTTTACTCGCTCAAAAATTAAAACATTGGCATCCACCGCTATGCCGATAGAAATAATAAATCCGGCAATACCGGCGGCAGTAAGAGTGACAGGTAATAATTTAAATAAAGTGAGAATAATAGATATGTAAATACAAAGCGAAATAACAGCGATAAAGCCAGGCAATCGGTACCAAAGTATCAAAAAAAGAGCAATAAATAAGAATCCTAAAATTGTCGCCTTAACTCCGGCAGCAACTGCATTGTCACCCAAGCTTGCGCCAATTGTTTGTCTTGAAAGCAGTGTTATAGGAACAGGCAGAGCGCCAGAATTTAATCTGCCAACTAATTGCTTTGCTTCTGTTGGAGTAAAACTGCCGGATATTTCAGCCGTACCGCCAGTTATTTCTTCACGAACAACTGGAGCAGAAATAGGCGCGCCATCAAGATATATTGCGATAATTTTTCCGACATTGTCTTTGGTAATTTGCGCAAAAAGTTTTGTTCCTGTTTCATCAAATTGCAAACCAACTTTTGGTTCTCTGGTATTTTGGTCAAATTCTAAAGTCGCCTTTTTTAAATATCTGCCGGATAATTCTGTTGAAACAAATTGCGGTCCGGCATCAAGAGTAGCTGTTCCATCTTTATCAACTTTAACTTGTCTTGGCGCATCTGCTGGAGCTTCAATTTTAAATTCCAAAAGTGGAGTCTGCCCAATCATCGCAGTAGCTTTTTCAACATCGGTAATTCCAGGAAGGTCAACTATTAATTTTTCATCACCCCCTGAAGTAAATCCCCCTTCTTGAACCTGAACTACTGGCTCAGAAACTCCAAATAAATTTACTCTGCGTTCTATAACATCGCGCAGAGCGCTCATTGAATCAGAAACTTGGCCAGATTGAATTCCAGAAACATCTGCTTTGTAAACTAAGTGGCTTCCGCCTGAAAGGTCAAGGCCTAAACGAAATGGAGAATGTTTAAAAAATGAACTTTGATTTTCAAAATTTTTGTTTAATTTTGGTTCGGATTTGAACACAAAAAACGCTATTCCAACACCCAGTAACAATATAATAATCGCGAGAATTCTTTTTTTCCACATAAAATTATGAAGTTATTCTATACAAATTTTAAAAAATATGCAACCCAAAGGAAGATTTTGACGATGTTCTCTTGCTTGATTTATCATATAAAAATCTTACCAGATAAGCTATTAATGCGCCTAAAATAAAACCGCCTAAAATATCAATTGGAAAATGAACCCCTGCAATGATGCGGGCAACACCTATTAAAAGGGCAATAAACATAAAGATATAACCAATTTTTTTATGACTAAAGAAAAGCGCAAAAGCCAGCGCCATATAAAAAGTCGCATGCCCTGAAGGAAATGCATAATCATTTTCAAGAAAAAGCGGGTTTACTTGTAGAAATTCGGTAAAAGGTCTTGAAGTGTGAAATAAAATTTTTAATACTTGCGCTATGCACCAAGCAAAAATCCCGGAAAAAAATACTAAAACAATTTCTTTCCACCTCGTCCGAATGACTGGAGTTATCTGATCGGGCGGGTTTTTGTTTAATTTTTTAAAAGTTAAAACTTCGTGGTGAAAAAGTAAAAATATAATAGCAGCTAAAATAACAATATATGGCAAAGTATCGGCAAAAAAAACTACTAACCTATCAAAAAAATTTGATTGATGAGACAAATTATAAAAAAAGAAAAAAATGTTATCGTTCATCCCGTGTGAAATTTTTAAATTATTAATTTGACCACTTGATTATTAAGTTTATTGAGTAAAGTATATAAATTATTCTAATGTATGTAAAATTTCTATCGGGATTCATATATTTTTTATCTTTCCCCTATACCAGGTGTAGGGGAAAGTTTTTGCGCAACTTTTAATACGTTATTTAAAAGCATTGCTACGGTCACAGGACCCACCCCGCCTGGCACAGGTGAAACAAATCCCGCAACACTACTAACTGATTCTAAATCAACATCGCCGATAATTCCAGCATTAGCTTCAGAAGCCCCGGCATCTATTAAAACTGCTCCTTTTTTTATCATATCCCCTGTTATATATTTTCCAACCCCCATTCCGGAAATTAAAATATCGGCATTTTTAATAATTTCTTCCTTGTTTTCTGTTTCACTTGTAATTACAATTGGTGAAAATCCTCTAAAATTAAGCAAGGCAGTAACTGGCCTGCCCACTAATTCGCCATTTCCTAAAACTACTATTTTTTTACTCGCCCCGCCATGGCGCGGATCTTTTAAATCCAATTTAATAGAATCAAGCAAGGCCATGCAAGAAAAAGCCGCAGGAAAGCCAAGAGAAATATTGCCGTTATAAAATTCTTTGCCGGCAGTAGTTCCAAGACAATCAACATCTAAACGAGGATCTATGGCATCAAGAACTTTTCTGGAATCTATAGATTTAGGCAGAGGAAGTTGAACAATAACTCCGCACATATTTGGAATTTTATTTATTTTTTCTATTTCTTTTATAAGTTCTTCGGTTGAAATAGAGTCTGGAAAAGATGCTTTATAAAAACGCATTCCAACAGCTTCTGCTTTGCGCATTTTCATTTGCACATACTGCACTGACGCAGGGTCATTACCAATTAAAATATCACAAAAAAACGGTTGAAACGGCAAAGAAGCCACTTTGGTTTTTATTTTAGATAAAATTTCATCTCTTAATTTTTTTCCATCAATTATTTGCATGGCTTTTAGCTTTTAGCTTTTAGCTTTTAGCTTTTAGCTTTTAGCTTTAGAGTTTTTGTCTCCTATAAGCTATCAGCTAACAGCTATAAGCTGTTTTCATATTCCTAAAAACTCATTTTTCATATCGTCCCGATGCACCGGTCTGGCATATCTGCGCATACTCATTAATATTCCCAAGCCGGCAAATTCTACCAATAAATGAGAGCCTCCAAAACTCATAAAAGGTAGCGGTATCCCTGTAATGGGGAAAATCCCTAAATTCATTCCAATATTTATGAGTATATGACTCATAAAATAAATAGCAATGCCCATACCAAATAGCATTTCAAAATTCGACAATCCAATAGACGCAGAATAAAGTACTCTCCAAATAATCAGGCAAAAAAGAATAAGGATTAAGATTGAACCGACAAAACCCCATTCTTCAGAAAAGGCCGCAAAAATAAAATCTGTTTGAGGTTCTGGTAAAAATTTCAATCTTGATTGAGTTCCAAAACCAAGCCCTTTGCCAAAAATCTGACCCGACCCTATGGCAATAGTGGATTGAAGCGAATTATAACCAGTACCATGAATATCGGCTAGTGGATTTACTAAAGTTAAAATACGAGCTTTTTGATAGGGTGCAAACATAACAAACCAAAGTACCAGAAATGCGACAATCCCGGACAAAAAAACAAAAAGCAAATGTGTTTTGGAAATGCCGGAAACAAGCACCATTCCAAGCCATATTAAAAATATAATCATTGCCGAACCAAAATCAGGCTGAAGCAAAATTAAAACGAAAGGTATTAATGCGTAAAATCCGGAAATAAAGATGTGTTTTACGTTTCTAATTTCAACATGACGACGAGAAAAATATTTTGCTAAAATAAGCACTAAAACTAATTTCATCGCATCCGCCGGTTGAAAAGAAAAATTATTGAAACTAAACCAACTTTTTGCCCCATGAGAAACATTATCTAAAATAAAAAGAAGAACAAGCAGGCCGGAGAAAACTAAAAAAAGCGTTACTAATACATCAGTTCTTTTTAAAAATCTAAAATCAACAAAAGAAAAAATGAAAAAAATTGCCAAGGATATTATTATAGATATAATTTGTTTTTTAAAAAAACTGCCGGCGTCTTCTTGCGGAACAAAGGACTTCATGGTAAAAAGTCCAGCCAAAATAATCGGAACGATAAAAAATACTAAAAGCCAATCTATCCTATTAGAGATTTCTTTTATAGGATTTTGTGATAAATTTTTAATCATTAAGTATTTATTTAATATAATCTCTAACGAGACAAGTTGTTTTTTACGTTCGTTCTGCCATTATTTTAATTTAGCTGAATCAATATTGAACATCGGAATTATTTCAGTAGCCACTACTTTTTCTTTTAGAGGCTCCCGCCAAGTGAAGTTAATTTGTGTTTTTTCTTCCGCTTTTAGTACATCCAGATATGTATGACTTGTGGAAACAGCGTTTCCAAGAGCATCATATAAAATTGCCACAACAGAAATCTCTGGAATTCTATAAAGAGAAGCGTTGGTTAATGTTGCAGACAATATTGGGCTTACACTTTCGTTTTCTAATTTAATATCAGAAACTAAAATTTTAAGTACACTTACTCTTTCCGGCGAAACCTTAACCCAAATCGGGTCTTCAGTAAATTCAAAATAAGTATAAATAGGAATGGAATTACCAACATCTATGGCTGGCGCAAAAACCGCGAATTTGCCTGACGGCGGAATATAGGTTTGACCTTCGCGTTTTCCTATGTAAATATTATCTTTGTCATAAAAACGAAATTTGTAATTTATTTTCTGAACAATGGTATTTTCATTTTGATTTTGAAGATAAGCGACTGCATTAAAACGACCTGGCACAACTTGAAAAGCTCTAGCCCAAAGTATTGTGACTTTATCCACTTGTTTGGTGCATGCAAGCATACATGAGCCTCCGCAATCAACTCCTGTTTCTTCTCCGTTTTGTTTGTTATCAAAACAAGTTGGCGTTTTGTTTAAATTTTTATAAACTATCAAAAATCCAAATATTAAAACAACCGCAACGAGAATTGCTAAATAAAAAAGTCTTCTTTTTAAAGCCCAATTCATATAGGCATTATAGCATTTAAAACAAAAAAAATACCACCAGCGTGGTATTTTTTAAACAAAAAATCAAGTACTCAGTGTTGGCGACAGCCTACTGCCACAAGTCAAAGTCTGCTGACTTTGCTCGCGACCCCTCCTCGCGCTTAAAAAGTCATCCCATGACTTTTTACACTCCGGCCTTGCGAAACTACGCTTCTCACACCTCAAAGACTATCATCGGCTCAACAGGGCTTAACCCCAGTACTAAAAATTTTCAAACACTTTAATCAAAATTTTAGTACGGGGCATGCTTCTCTGTTCGAATGGGTGAAGAATGGGAATGGGACCCATTCTGCAAGACTCATTGAGAATTTTTTCGAGTACGCACGAAGAAAAAAGTCCAATGAGTGGACAGCTGCTGTAGGCGGGAGGTGTAACCTTAACGCGAACGTTCCATTAAACAGTAATGAGTGAAAGGAGCAGGTGGACATCCCGAAGCAATAGCAAAAATGCCTTGAATAACCCAAAGAAATATTAAAATGTATAATATCTTTTTAAACATATTATTCCCTCAAATACATTGTTCTGGCGCCTAGCTACTTTTGCCTAAAAGACTATCATCGCCACTAGCGGGCTTAATTGCTCTGTTCGGAATGGGAAGAGA
>JBBTUS010000004.1:0-30258 GCA_038063635.1 Patescibacteria group bacterium
AGTTAACCCCGCCCCGGCGGGGTAAAAGAACGAAACAAAACATAGAACAGCAAAATACAAAAAAACACCTCGCGCAAGCGGGATGTTTTTTTGTTATACTAATAATATGAAGAAAGTTATTGGAGTTTTAAGAGGAGGAATATGGGAAAATTATGAAAAATCATTAAGCGAAGGGGGAAAAATAATTTCCCATATTTTTGAAAATTTATTTCATAAGTGGAAGCCTGTAGATATTTTAGTAGACAAAAGCGGAAATTGGCATTTAAGCGGATTACCCATAAAGCCCGCTCAGTTAATGAACAAAGTGGATGTTGTTTGGAATTTTTCGCATCCAAGTTATTCCAAAACTCTTTTAGATTTCTCTATTCCAAACATTGAAGTTAATTTTTTTTCAAAAACATTAGTCAGTAGAGAAATGTTGAGAGAACATATGAAAAAAATTGGAATTAATATGCCAAGAGCTTTTATTATTCCGGTTTATCAAAAAGATTTTGATGAACCACTTGAAGAATATGCTATTAAAAAAGCCAAAGAAGTTTTTGAAAAATTTGCATCGCCGTGGATTATAAAACCACTGGCAGAAGACTTGAATGTTGCCTTGCCCGGCTCGCTCGTAGGGCTACGCCCGAGGGTAGGTCTATACTCGAGGGGAATACATATTGCTAAAAATTTTCCAGAATTAGTAAGTGCAATAATTGACTGCATAAAACATCAAAAAAGCATACTAGTTGAAGAATTTATTTTTGGTAAAACTGCATCTGTCCATTCGGTGGCTGGTTTTCGCGGAGAGAATATTTATAGTTTTCCTCCAATTGAAAATAAAAATGGAGTTATTGTTTCTCCGGGAAAATTTTCTTCTATTGAAAAAGAAAAATTAACGAATCTGGTAAAAAAAATTTATCATCATATAAACACTTCACAATATTTGAAATCTGATTTTATATTGCATCCATCAGGCGATATTTATCTGACGCATATTGAATTTTATCCAAATTTAGACCCAGATTCTTGCTTTTTTAAATCTTGTGAATCTGTCGGTACAAAGGCGCATCATATAATTGAACATATTTTGGAAAGAGCTTTAATTTAAAACGGGGTATAGTGTAACGGCAACATGCACGATTCGGGTTCGTGAGATTCTGGGTTCAAATCCCAGTACCCCGACAATTTCCAGCGGTCAGAATTTTATGATACAATTAAAATAACTAAATTATTTTTATCTGTAGCGGGTGATCGCACTCACATAGGCACATATGTTGGAGGTTAGCCATCACCCGCTTCAAATGAAAATAAATAAAAATTTCCGCAAAGTTTTTTGCGGATTTTTTTTATTTATCCAGCACATAAAATTTTATGTGCTGGATCCTCAAATTTATAATTTGCTCCGCAAAAATAAATTTGGGAGTTATCCACAGTTTTGCTAAAAAAGTATTGTGTTATGTTCCAATATGCGAGATAATTATATTAGTTATTTGTAATAATTATTTTTTAAGTATTTAAAAAATATTTTAGGTCGTGATTATTGCAAAATAAATTAATAATTTAATCTAATGTGAACCTCGCGCTGTGCGAGATTAGCAAATAAATACTATGGCAGCAAAAAAAAAGAAGGCGGCAAAAAAGGGAAAGAAGCGAGCTTAATCTTTTAAACAAAAAACTTCCGAGAAATTGGAAGTTTTTTGTTTATTTCTGTTAAGTATTTCAATTTAGAGCGGATTTTTGTCTTTTAAAATATTAAATTTTATGCTAATATATAAATTATGTCATTATTTAATACCATATTTGGAGATATAAGCTCTAAATTCATTAAAGATACAAAAGAAACTGTAGATAAAATAAATGCTCTTGAAACAAAAATTCTTTTATTGTCCAATGAGGATTTTCCAAAGAAAACAGAAGAATTTAAAAATAGATTAAAGAAAAATCTGTCTACTGGCAAACAGGAAACACTGGAAAATATATTGCCAGAAGCTTTTGCTTTAGTTCGAGAAGCGGCCAAAAGAAATTTAGGTGAAAGACATTATGATGTTCAACTGATTGGAGGGTTGGTGCTTCATGAAGGTAAAATTGCTGAAATGAAAACGGGTGAAGGAAAAACTTTGGTGGCAACTCTTCCGGCATATCTCAATGCTCTAACCGGTCTCGGTGTTCATATTGTCACGGTGAATGATTATCTGGCGCGAAGAGATGCTGTGCTAATGGGACAAATTTATAATTTTCTTGGATTATCTGTCGGCGTTATAAATTCGCAAAATGTTTCTTATCTCTATGACCCAAAACATACTGAAGACGATAATCAACGCGACAAAGTTGGAGAATTTAAAATTATTTATGATTTTTTAAAACCTTGTTCTCGCAAGGAAGCCTATGCAGCAGATATAACTTATGGCACGAACCATGAATATGGATTTGATTATTTGCGAGACAATTTATCTTCTTCACTTGATGAACTTGTGCAAAGGGGCCACAATTTTGCAATTGTTGACGAAGTGGATTCAATTTTAATAGACGAAGCGCGCACTCCACTTATTATTTCTTCAGCTTCCGGAGATTCTGAAGATTTTTATATAAAATTTTATCAAATTGCCAAACAATTAAAAAAAGATATTGATTATAAAGTGGATGAAAAATTAAAAGCAATATCTTTAACCGATGAAGGCATAACAAAAGCGGAAAATTTGCTTGGAGTAGAAAATATTTATACCGAAAAAGGAATTAAATACGTGCATCATTTGGAAACAGCCGTAAAAGCGCAAGCTATTTTTGAACGAGATAAGGATTATGTGGTAAAAGAAGGGGAAATCATTATTGTTGACCCTTTTACCGGGCGTCTCCAGCCAGGCAGGCGTTGGTCTGAGGGAATACATCAGGCAATTGAGGCAAAAGAAGGCGTAAAAATAGAAAAAGAAAGCCGGTCATCCGGGTCTATTACATTTCAGAATTATTTTAGATTTTATAAAAAACTTTCAGGCATGACCGGTACAGCCTTAACTTCTGCCGAAGAATTTTTGAAAGTTTACGGCTTGGATGTAATCGTTATTCCTACAAATGCTCCAATTATTCGTGCGGACCATTCGGATTTAATTTTCCAATCTGAAAAAGGAAAGTTTCAATCGATTGCGAAAAAAGTTAAAGAATTTCATGAAAAAGGTCAACCAGTTTTAATTGGTACTATCTCAATTGAAAAAAATGAACTCTTGTCCGCTTATTTAAAACAAGAAGGAGTGCCGCATGTTATTTTAAATGCAAAAAATCATGAAAGAGAAGGAGAAATAATTGCTCAAGCTGGACAGAGAAGCGCGGTTACTATCGCCACAAACATGGCGGGCCGTGGAATTGATATCAAGCTCGGAGGAAATCCTTTAGTGAAAGAAGAATATGAATTTGTAAAAAGTGTCGGAGGTTTATTTGTGCTTGGCACTGAGCGACACGAAGCCAGAAGAATAGATAATCAACTTCGAGGACGTTCCGGAAGACAAGGAGATCCGGGTGAAACGCGATTTTATGTTTCTCTTGAAGACGATTTAATGCGTGTATTCGGTTCTGACAGGATAAAAACAATGATGGGAAGATTTGGTATTCCGGAAGACCAGCCAATTGAAAATCGTTTCATCGGCAAGTCGCTTGAAAATGCGCAAGCAAAAATAGAAGGTTTTCATTTTGATGCTCGTAAAAATACTTTGGAATATGACAATGTTATGAATCATCAGAGGCAAGCAATTTATGCAAGACGCCAAAAGATGATGCGTTCAAATAAAGAAGAGATAGAAGATTTACTTAATAAAGTTTCAGAAAAAAATCCTGACGCTGAAAAAATAATTTTAGAAAAAAGAACAAAACTCGGCGACGAAGCATTTTTTGAAACAGTGCGTCGCATTGCGCTTTATTCTACGGATATTCTTTGGATGGAACATTTGGAAGCGATGGACTATCTTCGTTCGTCAGTGAACCTGCGCGCTTACGGACAACGTGAACCGATTGTTGAATATAAAAAAGAAGGACTGCAAATGTTTAAAGAAATGGAAGAAGTTTTTAAAGAGCAAGTTTTTTCGCTTATTCAAACTATAAATACCGAAGTTCAGCCAAAAATAGAAGTTAGTGGGCCCCGCTCGAACGACTATTCAGTCGGGCAGGCAAAACAAACTTTAATTACAAGCCATAATGAGCCTGAAGAATTTTCTGATACTAAAAAGACAACTTCACCCGCAGAAACTTCAGAAAAAGTGGGTCGCAATGACCCTTGTCCTTGCGGAAGTGGTAAAAAGTATAAAAAGTGCCACGGTGCGTAATAATATGAAAAGAGTTTTGACACTTTGTATAATTCATCAACATCCGAAAATTTTATTGGGAATGAAGAAGCGTGGATTTGGAGCAGGGAGATGGAATGGTTTTGGTGGTAAAGTTGA
Source organism: Patescibacteria group bacterium (assembly GCA_038063635.1). Classification (GTDB taxonomy): domain Bacteria; phylum Patescibacteriota; class Minisyncoccia; order Phycocordibacterales; family UBA9973; genus UBA9973. Next base: position 4,407 of record JBBTUS010000004.1, read on the forward strand.
AGAAGGAGAAAGTATTGAAGAGTCAATGAAGAGAGAAATAAAAGAAGAAGCAGGGATAGATGTGGGTGATTTATCAAAGATGGGGATTTTAAATTTTGAACATAAAAATAATTCAGAAACTTTGGAGTGCCATATTTTTAAAGCAAAAAATTTTACCGGTGACTTGATTGAAACTGAAGAAATGAAACCAGAATGGTTTAATATTGATGAAATTCCCTTTAGTAAAATGTGGACAGATGATTTATATTGGATACCTTTGTTTTTAAAGGGTAAGAAATTTAGAGGGAAATTTATTTTTGATAGACCATCCACTGCAGAATATGCGGCTCAAATTTTAGAAAAAGAATTAGAAATAGTTGAAGAAATATAAAATAAATAATCTTAAAATAAGTAAAGATGAAAAAAAGAGGTCTTGATGTATAATGCCAATATGGAACCATTGGCTTCAAAAATCAGGCCTAAAAACCTAAAGGAATTTGTCGGACAGGAACATTTAACGGCTAAAGACAAGCCTATTTCCATTGCTATTGATAAAAAACACCTTTTTTCCTTTGTTTTATGGGGTCCGCCAGGGGTTGGAAAAACGACTCTGGCTAAAATTTATGCCAAAGCATTAAATGCCGATTATCACGAACTTTCAGCGGTTTCAGCTGGGAAAGACGACATTCGTCAAATAGTGGAATCAAAGGGCGCTTTATTAGGTCCGAGAGTTCTTTTTCTTGACGAAATACACAGATTTAATAAAGCTCAACAAGATTTTCTCTTGCCATTTGTAGAAAGTGGCCGGCTGACTTTAATTGGAGCAACAACTGAAAATCCAAGTTTTGAAGTAATTCCGGCTCTGCTTTCTCGGATGAGAGTTTTTGTTTTAAACGAACTTTCAGACGAAGAAATGAAGAAAATTATTAAGCGTACTGGTTGCAAAATAAAAAAAGACGCGCTTGATTGGCTTATTTCAATGTCCGGAGGCGATGCAAGACAAGCGATAGCAATGATTGAAAATACCACTTCTCTTTATAAAGAAATTACCGTTGATAATTTTAAAAATACTCTTCAGTCAAAATTTTTGCGTTATGATAAAAAGGGCGAAGAACATTATAATATTATCAGCGCTTTCATAAAAAGTATGCGCGCTTCGCAACCGGATGCGGCTTTGTATTATTTAGGAAGAATGCTGGAAGCAGGGGAAGACCCAAAATTTATTGCTCGCCGTATGGTAATATTTGCAAGTGAAGATATTGGTTTGGCTTTGCCAACAGCTTTAGTGGTAGCCAATGCGGTATTTCAAGCAGTGGAGACGATTGGAATGCCGGAATGCGGAGAAAATCTTGCGCACGGAGTGGTTTATCTGGCGCAAGCCAAAAAAGACAGAAGAGCCTATGATGCATATTTATTGGCAATGGAAGACGCGAAGGAATACGGGAATTTGCCGATACCGATGAGTATCCGCAATGCCCCGACAAAATTAATGAAAGATTTAGGTTATGGAAAAGATTATGAAAAATATTCAACCAAAGATTTAATGCCGGAAAAATTAAAAAATAAAAAATATCTAAAAAAATAAAAAAAATGAAGAATTTTATTAAAAAACCCTCGGCCGTAGACCTATGGGCGAGGCTTAAAATAAAAAGACGCGCCATAGCAACACTTGCGGCATTTCATTTTTATGGCAACCCATCAGCCAGATTAAAAATTGTCGGAGTAACCGGTACAAATGGCAAAACGACTACAGCTACGCTTTTGTATAAAATTGCAACTGAATTGGGATATAAAGCCGGGCTTATTGGCACTGTTGAAAATATTATTATAAATGAAAAAAGGCCTGCATTGCGCACCACGCCAAGTCCAATACCTTTGAACAGATTGCTTTCTGAAATGGCTGATAAGGGTTGTGAATATGTTTTTATGGAAGTTTCTTCACATGCTCTTGATCAAAAAAGGGTTGCTGGAATAAATTTTGTCGGCGGAATTTTTACAAACCTTACTCAAGATCATTTGGATTATCATAAAAGCATGGAGCATTATTTTTTAGCTAAAAAGAAATTTTTTCAAAGCTTAAATAAAGACGCTTTTGCTTTATCTAATGCCGATGACGAACACGGTAAAGAAATAATAGAAGATACTAAAGCAAAAAAATATTTATACGGATTTCAAGAACTTCCAGACGTTGGACGTCTGGAAGACCAGACGTCCAACGTCTGTGAATATTTTCATGGAAAAATTTTAAAATTGGATTTTTCAGGATTAGAACTTTCATTTAATGGAGAAAAAATTAAATCAAAACTTTTAGGTAAATTTAACGCTTATAATTTACTTGCAATCTGGAGCGCTTCAAACCTTCTTGGTTTTGATATGGGAAAAGTAAAAAAAATTATAGAAAATATTGAACCGCCCAAAGGTCGCTTTGACCATTTTATATCTTTTAACGGAGTTTTGGGTATTGTTGATTTTGCTCATACTCCTGATGCGTTGGAAAAAATACTTTTAGCTATCAAAGAAATAAAAACAACCGATGGAAAAATAATTTCTGTATTTGGCTGTGGCGGAGACCGCGACCCGCTTAAACGCAGAATAATGGGTAAAATTGGAGCAACGCTATCTGATATTGCAATATTTACATCTGATAATCCCAGAAGCGAAGACCCCGAAAAAATCATTTCTGCAATGAAAACCGATTTATCAATGACAGATTCCAGAAAAGTAATATCTATTCCAAACCGTAGCAAAGCAATAAAAGAAGCGGTAAATTTATCTAAAAAAGGAGATATTATTTTATGCGCAGGAAAAGGACATGAGGAGTATCAAGAAATAAAAGGTTTTAAATATGATTTTAATGATATGGAAGAATTGAAGAAAAATTTAAGATAATATGCAAAATTACAAAAAACAATTCAAAGGAAAAAAAATTACAGTCATGGGACTGGGGATTTTAGGGCGTGGATTAGGATATACAAAATTTTTAGCGGAATGCGGAGCTGATTTAATAGTAACAGACTTAAAAAACAAAAAACAACTTGCAATTTCATTAAAAGCTTTGAAAAAGTTTCCCAATATAAAATTTGTTTTAGGCAAGCACAGATTAGAGGATTTTAGAAATAGAGATATGATTTTAAAATCTGCCGGAGTTCCGCTTGATTCAATTTATATTGCCGAAGCAGAAAAAAATAAAATACCGGTTGAAATGGATGTTTCTTTGTTTGCAAAATGCGCGCCCGAAGTTATGTTAATAGGAGTGACTGGCACAAGAGGAAAGTCTATGACAACTGCTTTAATTTATGAAATTTTGTCAAAAAATTTGAAAGATAGAAAAGTATATATTGGTGGAAATGTTCGTGGAGTGGCAACATTGCCCTTATTGGAAAAGGTAAAAGCTCACACCATGGCGGGGCAAACGGGAGATATTTTAGTTTGTGAATTGGATTCTTGGCAGTTGCAAGGTTTTGGGGATGCAAAAATATCTCCCCATATTTCTGTTTTTACAAGTTTTATGCCTGACCATATGAACTACTATAAAAATAATATGGAAAAATATTTTAACGACAAGGCAAATATTTTTAAGTATCAGAAAAAAGGCGATGTTCTAATCGTTCGTCCGCATGTCAAAAAGATTATCAAGAAAGTTAAAGGAAAGCTTATTGTTGCTGACGTAAAAAGCATTGCAAGTTATAAGTTCGTTGTGCCAGGAGACCATCAGAGAGAGAATCTAGCCTGCGCGGTTAAAGTTGCTCGGCTATTTAAGATACCTGAACAAAAAATAAAAAATATTGTAAAAAATTTCAAAGGGCTTGAAGGCAGACTTCAATATTTAAAATCAGTTAAAGGTGTAAAAATTTACAACGACAATAATGCAACCACTCCGGAAGCGACTATTGCTGGCATCAAAGCTTTATATCAAGATGGGAAGGAAGGGAAGATAATTTTGATTTCTGGCGGAGCGGACAAAAATCTTGATTTGAGGCTTTATGTTAATGTGGTGAACACGTTTTGTAAAGCAGTAGTTTTAATTCCAGGAACGGGGACAGAGAAACTCTTGAGCTTCAAATTGAAAGTTGATAATTGTAAAGTTAAAAGTTTAGAGGAAGCGGTTAAAAAATCACTGACATTAGCCCGAAAAGGTGACATTATTCTTTTCTCTCCGGCTTTTGCTTCCTTTGGGCAGTTCAATAATGAATATGAGAGAAATGATTTGTTTATGAAGATAATTAAAGGACTAAAATAAAATGAAAAATTTAGATTTATCCCTTGGCCGTAGCCATACGGGCGAGGCAAAAATTAAAAGTGTGTATTTTATTGGAATCGGGGGGATTGGAATTTCGGCTTTGGCTAAATTTGCTAAGGTTCGTGGAATGGAAGTTTCTGGAGTGAATGATGAAGAAGGAAAGACCGTTGATTCTCTTAAAGAACTTGGCATAAATGTAATGTCAAGGGGCACCCTTGACACAGAAAAAGATTTGCCAGAAGCAGATTTATATGTTTATAGTGATGCTTGGATACATAGAGGACCTGAAATTTTAGAAATGGCACGAAATACCGGTAAGCCGGTTTTATCATACGCCGAAGCGCTTGGTTTCTTTGTAAAAGAATATAAAGTGATAGCAATTTCTGGCACTCACGGAAAAACAACGACGACAGCGATGGTTGCTGAAATTTTAACAGATGCAGGTTTTGATCCAACAGTTATTGTTGGTTCTTTTATGAAAAAGTTTGACCCACGCCATGGCGGGGCAGGCAGTAATTTTAGAGCGGGCAAAAGCAAATATTTAGTTGTGGAAGCTGATGAATATAATAGGCATATGCTTTATCTAAATCCATACATTGGAGCAATTACAAATATTGAAGCTGATCATTTAGATTGTTATAAAGATTTGGATGACATAAAAAACGCTTTTGATAAATTTCTTTCTCAAAGTGAAAATAAAATTTTAAACTATAAAAAATATATTGAAAAAGTTCCTAAACTTTCTATTCCAGGGGAACACAATCGTCAAAATGCCGGACTTGCTCTTGCGGTGGCTGAAATTCTTGGTATTGATGAAAGTATTTCCAAAAAATCACTAGAGAATTTTCAAGGTACTTGGCGCAGGCTTGAGAAAAGAGGAGAAACCAAAGATGGGACTATCATTTATGATGACTATGCTCATCATCCTACGGAAGTCAGGGCAAGTATTGAAGCCCTAAGGGAACTCTACCCAATAAGAGAGAAAAAAATAACTATAGTTTTTCAGCCACATCTCTATAGTCGAACTAAAGCTCTTTTTAATGACTTTGCAAAATGTTTCAAGGGAGCAGACAGGATTATCCTTTTGCCTATATATTTTGCTCGAGAAGATAAAGACGAATCTATTTCCAGTGGAAAACTAGCTGAAGCGATATGTTTAGCGGGGGAGAAAGCCATAGCTTTTACTGATTTTGAGTTGGCAGAAGAGTATTTAAAAGGACAAACCTTTGGAAAAGACGATGTTTTTGTGACTATGGGAGCAGGGGAATCGTATAAAGTAGCCGAGGAGGTTTTTCCTTTGTCCACAAGGGTTAAATTACCCATATTTTAACCTTATTTGTCAAAGGGGATAGTGTAAAATACCCTTATTTATCAAGGTATTTTTGATTTGACATATAGGAAAATCATTGCCTAACTATTGACTTTTTATTCGTAATATGCTAATATGTATGTATAGTCTTTACTTTATAGCTAAAAGCAAGGACTATTTTTCTTTTAAGTTGAAGCTTACAGATTGATTGGTTGGCGCCCGCCCGAACGTACCGTTCGGTACGGGCGGGAAGCGTAACCGCTAAATAATATGAAAAACAAAAATTTAATACGGTTTGTGGAGTCATTTCTTCTTTTGCCAGTAATGACGGTATCAACATCTTTTGGAACTGTTCCAAAAAACTATATTGATACAGCTGTGCAAACTCCCCAAATTGTATTGTCTCAAAAACAAAATAATGGAGTCTTGAGTCTTTTTACTTTTAACCAAGTAACAGACGAAGAGACTGAAATCCTTAAAATTAAGGCTAATGCTATAGATACTTATTTTAAGGAACGAAATATGCCGCTTTCCGGCACGGGTATAAAAATGGTAAAGGAAGCCGAAAAGAACAATCTAGACTGGCGTCTTTTAGCTGCAATTGCGGTACGTGAGTCAACTGGTGGAATACATGCTTGTAAAAGAGTTGAATATAATCCATTCGGTTGGGGTTCATGTAAAATTGGCTTTGATTCTAATAATGAGGCCATAGAAGTAGTTGCTAGAAATCTTGGAGGTAATAATCCAAAGACTGCTTATCATTACTCAGGTAAGGATACTAAAGCAATACTTCAAAAATATAATCCTCCATCTATTGTGGCTCGTTATGCACATCAAGTGATGGCTATAATGGATGACATAGGTGAACAAGAGATTGTATTGACTAGTGGTATTAGTAATACATAAATAAAAATTAAACAAAAAAATGCGAAGGACAGTCCTTCGCATTTTTTTGTTTAACTTATTCCAAATGAATTAAAGTCATCTTGTGATTCTTTGGTTCAAATAATGTAATTTGGAAATTATATTTCTTACCAAGCTCTAATTTTTCTCTAAGCTTTGATTCAGAACTGAAAGTTGAGTTATGTACAAGCCCGGCCACTCCTTCCTTTATGGAAACAAGCGCGCCATGTTTGTTGTATTTAATAATAACTCCTTCAACAATATCTCCTTTCTTTAATTTTCCTTCAAATTCTTTCCATGGATTTTCTTTTAAGGCTTTAATTGAGAGAGAAATTTTTCCATCTTTAATTTCAATTATTTTTGCTTTTATTTTATCTCCAACTTTAAACATTGATCGAGGATCTTCCACAAGACCCCAATCAAGTTCAGAAATATGCACAAGTCCTTCCAATCCGTCTTCTAGTTTTAAGAACATTCCGAAATCAACAATCCCGGCAATTATGCATTCCAATTCATCGCCAACATTATACTTACTCAAGATTTCCTTTTTTTCTTCCGGATTATTATCTTTTTCAGAGAAGATTAATTTTCCTTCTTTTGGAAGCGTAGAAATAATGGTAACTGATATTTTTTGGCCTACAAATTTCTTTAATTCCTTTAAAATTTTATCCTTATCGGAATCTTCTACGCGAGGATAATGTTCAGCTTTAAGTTGAGAAGCTGGCAGAAATCCCTGAATTCCTTGCCACTCCAAAATTAATCCGCCTTTGTTTGCATCCTTTATATCTAAACTCATTATTGTTTTTGCTTTGATTGCTTTTTCCGCGTCGCTCCAAATAAGAGCTTGTTTAGCTTCTCTTAATGAAAGTTCAACATAGCCATCTGTATTTTCCGCTTCGACAACTTTTGCCTTAACGATATCGCCAAGACTTATTTTTTTAATGATATCTTTAGCATTAATAAATTCGCGTCCATAAATAATACCTGTTCCAAAAGGAGACAAGTCAACAAAAACTGATGATTTTTGAATAAAAATTACCGAACCTTCAACAAGCGAATCATTTTCCGGCCTGTTTAAACTTCGGTCAGTTATTGACTTTAAAACTAAATTTTCCCCGCCTGCCTGCCCGACTGAATAGTCGTTCGGGCGGGCATCGCTATGCGAAGCATTGCGGGCAGGTTTTTCGTCTTTTATAATTTCTTCTTTTTTCATCCCGCTTAGAATTTTACTCATAAATAATAATGTAATTGGATTATTAACCTACGTTAGCTGTTTTGAGATTTAAGAAATATTCTCAAATTCTAACGGGATTTATAAATAATTACTTTTAACAAAAAAATCCGCGATAAAGCGGACATAAGGCTTAGGTGTTATTTTGGCCCGGAAGCTTCAATAATGTTACCCTAAATCCTGCTTTTAATGTATTAGAATAATCCTACTCTAATTATAGAAAAATGCAAGCCCGCACACTTATTTTTGAAAAAATAAGTGTGCGGGCAGGTATTTTTTGTTTCTTTTTTTTAAAAAAAATGCTATAATATAAACAATGATAATCACATATTTTGGCAAACAATTTTTCAAGATTGGGCAGGGCGATATGGTAGTTGCGTTTAATCCAGTAAGTAAAAGCTCAAAAACAGGTATTTCTGCGCACTTTGGGGCCGATATTGCTCTTATTACAACAAACCATCCAGACTATAATGGGGTAGAACAACTTTCTCATGGAGACCGTAATCCTTTTTCTATTACTGGTCCCGGAGACTATGAAGTTAAAGAAATTTTTATAAAAGGAATAATATCCAATGCGGAGATAAATAATAAAAAATATATTAATACTATTTATTTGCTTTCAATTGACAATATCAGTATCGCGTTTTTAGGCGCGTTATCTGACATTGAACTTTCAAAAGAAGCCAGAGAAGAAATATCCGAGCCGGATATTTTATTTATTCCAGTTGGAGAAAAAGGAGTGTCTAATGTAAAACAATCTGCAAAACTTGCTTCATCGCTTGAGCCAAAATTAATTATTCCAATGGATTATGACAACGAAACACTTAAATCTTTTTTGAAAGAATTAGGGGAAGAAAAAGCTGAAGTGGTAGATAAACTTACCTTAAAACGAAAAGATTTAGAAGGAAAAGAAGGAGAAGTGATAGTATTAAAAGTCAGTTAACAGGATGAATCCCGAACGAAATCGCGTCCCGTACGAAATACACTTATTAATCAAAAACACACTATGAAAAACATTATCAGCTTAATTAAAATAGTCTCTACGGAAATGCAAGCATTTCCTATTTCGTAGCGGGACTATTTCGTACGGGATGAAAAAAATTATTAATCGTTTAAGAAATCAACCGGAAGAAGACAGAAGACATATTTTACATATTCTTACTTTTGCTTTTGCAATTATTTTAATAATAATTTGGATATATTCTTTAGGTAAAACAATTACCAGCACTGATACTAAAATAAAAATCAAGCAAGATTTAAAGCCGTTCACAATGTTAAAAGACAGCCTTGTTAATACTGATATTTAAAATTAGTTCAATAAATAATTATGGCAAAAAAATCCGATAATCAAGAAGAAACAATACAAAAAGATAATATAATTCCAATAGACATTGTGTCGGAAATGAAAGAGTCTTATTTGGCATACGCAATGTCAGTAATTACGGCGCGAGCATTGCCTGATGTGAGAGATGGCTTAAAGCCTGTCCATCGAAGAATTTTATATGCCATGCATGAGATGGGCTTAACTTCTTCATCACGATTCAGAAAATCAGCCGCCGTAGTTGGAGATGTGCTCGGAAAATATCACCCGCATGGTGATACGGCTGTTTATGATTCTATGGTTGGAATGGCTCAAGAGTTTTCTTATCGTTATCCTTTAGTTTTAGGACAAGGCAATTTTGGTTCTATTGATGGAGATAATGCTGCGGCTATGCGTTATACCGAAGCAAAAATGTCTAAAATATCCTCTGAACTTTTGCGTGATTTAGAAAAAGAAACAGTTGATTTTCGTCCAAACTATGACCAGACCAGAAAAGAACCAATAGTGTTTCCCGCCGCCGTACCGTCGCTTCTTTTAAACGGGACGCTGGGTATTGCTGTTGGCATGGCGACAAATATTCCTTCGCATAATTTAGCTGAAGTTGTAGATGCTACGACACATTTAATTGAAAATGAAGATGCAACGACTGAAGATTTAATGCAATTTATAAAGGGTCCGGATTTTCCAACTGGCGGCATAGCTTATGGTTATAAAGATATGCTCCATGCATATTCTACCGGCAGAGGCGGGGTTGTTTGCAGGGGAGAGGCGGAAATAATAGAAAATAAAGAAGGGATGTTTCAAATAATCATTACCTCAATTCCTTTCCGAGTAAATAAAGCAAATTTAATAGTGTCTATTGCTGAACTTGTGCAAGAAAAGAAACTTGAAGGTATAAAAGGATTACGAGATGAATCCACAAAAGATATTAGAATTGTCATTGATTTAAAGAATGGAGCTCATCCAGAAAAGATTTTAAATTATATTTACAAGAATACTCAGCTTGAATCAAATTTTAATTTTAACATCGTGGCGTTGGTTGATGGCGTTCCGCAGACTCTTTCTTTAAAATCAATTCTCTCCGAATTTATTTCTCACAGAAAAGAAGTTATCAAAAGAAGGTCAATTTTTGATTTAAGGAAAGCGGAAGAACGAGAACACATACTTCTTGGTTTGAAAAAAGCGCTTGATAAAATTGACCGTGTCATTACTGTTATTCGCGGTTCAAAAGACGTGGCTGTTGCAAAAGTTAATTTAATGAAGGAATTTAAATTTTCCGAACTTCAAGCGGTAGCTATTTTGGAAATGAGATTGCAAAAACTTGCGGGACTAGAAAGAAAAGCCGTTGAAAACGAACTGGAAGAAAAACAAAATTTTATAAAAGAAATGAAAGAACTTTTAGCCAGCCCAAAGAAAATGTTAGGCATTGTTTCTAAAGAATTAAAAGAAATTCGCGAAAAATATCAAGATGAGCGAAGAACAAAAATAGTAAAAGGCGGAATAAAAGAAATCAGCGATGAAGATTTAATACCAGAAAAAGAAACAATGCTGGTATTCACTGCCGGCGGATATGTAAAACGCACAGACCCTAGCGAATATCACTCGCAAAAGCGCGGGGGAGTCGGTGTTGTTGACCTTGAGACAAAAGAAGAAGATTTTGTGACCACGCTTGTTTCTGGGTCCAGCCATAGTGATTTATTATTTTTTACAAACCTAGGTAAGGTGTATCAAATAAAAATGTATGACATTCAAGAGGGCAAACGCGCAACTAAAGGTAAATCAATAATGAATTTTCTTTCGCTTTCCGGAGATGAAAAAGTTACTTCAATTTTGCCATTACCGAAAGAAGTTAAAAAATCTCCCATATCGCTTATGTTGATTACAAAAGATGGCACATCTAAAAAAATGTCAGGGGAGAGTTTTAAAGATGTAAGAAGAAGCGGACTTATCGCTATACGCTTAGATAAAGAAGACCAACTTGTTTCTGCTTTACTAATTGAAAAAGGCGATGAAGTAATGATGGCTACTTTAGGTGGCCAGTCTATTAGATTTAAAGAATCTGACATAAGAGAAATGGGAAGAACCGCCGGAGGTGTTCGTGGAATAAAACTTGGGAAAAATGATGAAGTTATCAGTGTTGATGTTGTAAAAAAGGATAACAAAAATGGTACATTTTTAACAATGAGCGCCAATGGTTTCGGCAAGAAAACTGCCTTAAAAGAATATAAAGTTCAAAAACGAGGAGGTTCTGGTGTTAAAACGGCAAAAGTAACGCCGAAAACCGGTAAGCTTATAGTTGCTAAAGTATTAACTGGGGAAGAAGAATTAATTGCAATGTCCAAAAAAGGGCAAGTCATCAGAACTGCTTTGAAAGACATTCCATCTCTTGGACGCCAGACACAAGGCGTGACAGTAATGCGCTTGCGTTCCGGAGACAGCATTGCATCAATTGCTTGCGTGTAATTTTTGTTTAAATTCTTATGTTATATGAAGTACCATATAACAATTTCACTCGGACATTATCCAAATGAACTTGTCTATGCTCTTCGTTTATTGTTATAATTAAATTATGTTCACCGACCCAGTAAAAAACTTGAGAGCTTTTGGTTTAACAGACAATATGATTGTGGCAGACTTGGGCGCAGGGAGCGGATTTTATTCTCTGACTGCGGCGCAAATGGTGCCAAGAGGAAAAGTTTATGCCATAGAAGTTATTAAAGATTTTTTGACTAGCCTAAAAAATAAAGCTAAAGAGGCTCATTTGAATAATATGGAATGTCTTTGGGGAAATATTGAAAAACTGGGCGGTACCCAAATAAAAGATAAAATTGTAGATGCGGTTATCGCTTCCAATGTGCTTTTTCAAGTTGAAAATAAAGATAAATTTATTGATGAAGCCAAAAGAATATTAAAACCCGATGGCCGAATACTTGTTATAGATTGGTCTGATGAAATATCTTCTATTGGTCCTAGTTTAAATAAGACAGTTTCCGAAAAACAAGCGCGTGAAATGTTTGAAAAAAAAGGTTTTATTTTTGATAGAGAAATTGATGCCGGTAATCACCATTATGGTATGATATTAAGAAACAACAAATGACTCCCGAACGAAATCGCGTCCCGTACGAAATACACTTATTAATCAAAAACACACTATGAAAAACATTATCAGCTTAATTAAAATAGTCTCTACGGAAATGCAAGCATTTCCTATTTCGTAGCGGGACTATTTCGTACGGGATGAAATTAAATTTACAAATTATATTTATTGCAATATTTATAATAGCTGCTATTTTTGGTGTTTTAGTTTTTTCTGGCATTATTCCTTTAGGTAATAGTGATAATACCGGAGCTCAAGGAACTGTAGTGTTATGGGGAACAGCAAAAACAGAATCGGTTGCCAAAGCCCTTGAAGATTTTAATCGTTTGAATAAAAATTTTACTGTTAAATATATTCAAAAGTTTCCAGAAACCTTTGACCAAGATTTATTAGAAGCTTTGGCTTCTGGTGTTGGTCCCGATATTTTTTTTCTAACTGAAGATTTAGCTTATAAATACAGCAATAAAATATATACCATACCTTATCAAAGTTTTCCCCTTTCTTCATTTAAAAATACTTTTGTCGGAGCGGGAGAAATTTTTTTAACTTCAAAAGGAATTTTAGCCTTTCCAATTTCAGTAGACCCATTAATGATGTATTACAATCGCAGTATTTTAGACGCTAATTCGGTTGTTTATCCTCCAACTTATTGGGATGAAATTGCTGGGCTAGTTCCTATTATGACAAAAAAAGACGATACCGGAAAAATTACGCAAAGCACAGTAGCGATGGGACAATTTTCAAATATTACTCATGCTAAAGACATAATTACCACCTTATTCATGCAAGCGGGCAACCCTATAGTTTCTGAAAAAAACGGAATATTTTCTTCTGTCTTAGGTGACAGTAGTGGAAAATATAATTTGGGAAATACTTTAAAATTCTATACGAATTTTGCCGACCCGCTACAGAGTGTTTATTCGTGGAATAAATCACTGGCAAATTCTAAAGACGCTTTTAGCGCTGAAAAATTAGCATTTTATTTTGGTTATGCAAGTGAATTGCAATTGTTGGTTAATAAAAATCCGAATCAAAATTTTTTGGTTGCGCCTATGCCGCAAATAAGAAATAGCAGTTTTAAATTAACTTCGGCTCACATTCTAGGTGTTGCCATTTCCGCTTTTTCTAAAAATTTTAACACTGCTTTTACAGCAGCCAGTTTGCTGACAACAGGGGATTTTGCTTCCCAATTTGCCCAAGCTACCGCTACTATGCCTGCAAGACGCGACCTTTTGGCCATAAAAAAAACTGATTCATTTTCTCCGATTTTTTATTCTTCCGCCTTATATGCAAAAAGTTGGCTTGACCCATCATCATCTGATACGGACAATATTTTCCGTATCATGGTAGATAATGTGCTTTCTAATAATATGTCAACTGAAATCACCGTCAAAGATGCTAATTCAAAATTAAATTTATTATTTATAAAATAATTAAATGATCCCGAACGAAATCGCGTCCCGTACGAAATACACTTATTAATCAAAAACACACTATGAAAAACATTATCAGCTTAATTAAAATAGTCTCTACGGAAATGCAAGCATTTCCTATTTCGTAGCGGGACTATTTCGTACGGGATGAAAAATACAGCAAAATTTTTACTTTTTATTTCCCTATTTTCAATCTTTGTTTTTCCGCTTTTTTCTTTTGCCGAATCAAGTAATTTAATTCCTTGCGGGACTGAAAAATATCCCGATAACACTTTCAAAAACAAAACCACCGGAGACATAACCGGCAGTAAAATAGATGGCTATGATGATGTCAGCAGGCAAGTTAGCAATCCATGCGGTTTTAATGATTTATTAACAATGGTCAATAAAGTTGTTCACTTTGTTCTTTTTGTTATGGTTGTGCCTATTGCCGCCATATTATTTGCTTATGCCGGATTTATGCTGATTACTTCCGGCGGAGAAGTTGGCAAAAAAAAGAAGGCTTTAAGCGTGTTTTGGAATGTTGGTCTGGGTTTAATTATAGCGGTTGCCGCATGGCTTATTATAAGCACGATACTTTCAATTGTTGGGTTTGATGGTTCTTGGATTGGTTTTTAGAATAGTGTATAATTAACCTATCAATTTTAAATTATTATGACCCTTTGGAAAAGTTATCTTCATAAAAAATCTTATTCTTTTGCGTTGTTTTTAGTTGGTTTCTTCTTGCCTGCTTTTTTTGTCTATGCTGAGAAGATTGATAACCCAATAAGTGCAACCACTATTCAAGGATTGATTAAAACTATTTTAGAAGGTGTTCTAAAAATTGGCATACCAATTATTGCCCTAGCGATAATTTATTCAGGATTTCTTTTTGTTCAAGCGCGAGGCAATCCGGGAGAAATTGAAAAAGCCAAAAATTCTTTAGTCTATACATTGATTGGCGCAGCCATATTATTAGGAGCGTGGGCTATAGCTCAACTTATATCAGAAACAGTTTTAGCATTATAAATTTTCAGCCATAGGCTGATCCGCCTCTGGCGGAAACTAATAAGAAAAAAATTTTATGTTATGTACATTAGCTAGCAATCCAAAACTTCAAGATTTATTAGGTTATGTTACATGTATTATTAGCAAATCAATAATACCTTTAATTCTTACTTTAGCTGTAGCCCTTTTTGTTTGGGGAGTTGTGCAGTATGTTATAAATGACCAAGAAGAAGCAAAAAAAGCAAGAGGCAGACAATTCATGATTTGGGGAATTATTGGCATTACTGTAATGGTTTCCGTCTGGGGTTTAGTGGGGATTTTAGGCAATACTTTTGGTATTGATACGAAGTTTGTTCCACAGCTAAAGCAGTAGACTTGTATTATTTTATTATTTTTGTGGTAGAATATGTGTATATTATTATTAGTTTATAACCTGCCCACAATGTTTTCAGCATAGCTGATGCAGGCGGGGGTCGTCGAATTATTAGTTAGTTAATTATTAGTTAGGATTTATGAAAAAGAAATTAATCACATTATCAGGTTTAGGATTAGCGTTGGCTCCACTTTGGGTTTTTGCTCAAACTGCAGTTACAACAACTTGTAGTGCATATTCATTAGGTGGTATTGAAGCTTTTATCTGTAAAATTGGGAGTATACTAAATACTATTATTCCCGTAATAATTGTTTTAGGTGTTGTTTATTTTGTTTGGGGAGTTGTGCAGTATGTTATAGCCAATGATGAAGAGGCAAAGAAAAAAGGACGAGACAGAATGATTTTTGGTATAATAGGTCTTGTTGTTATTGTCGGTATGTGGGGTCTTGTAAGAATTGTAACAAATACTTTTGGATTAAATAACAATCCCTCAGGTTTTGAAACTCCAAAAGTTCCAGGTTTTTAAAATATGATAGATATTTTCTTCATAAATGTAGCTTATGCGAGTGTTGATTCTTTTATTGCAAATGTTAATAAACAAATAATCAACCCTCTTATTTTATTGCTTTTTGCTTTAGCCTTGGTTTATTTTCTTTATGGAGTATTTGAATTTATTTCAAATCAAACAAATGAAGAAAAAAAAACGACAGGCAAGAATCATATGATATGGGGAATTATTGGGATAGTCATAATGATGGGAGTGTTTACAATAATGAATATTATTATGAATACCTTTAATATAGATGGCATAAACCCGGAACAGGGAACAGTACAGTTGAACGAATATAATCCATAAGTTTTTTTAAAAAAGAGCGAATACAAAAATTTTCTGGCAAGCAAAAAGAATCCAGTGCTTGCAGGCGAAAACTTTTGTATTCGCTCTTTTTTGTTAATTAATTTTTTAAGCGTGCTTTAGTGGTATTTCTCTTTCTCTATCGCTAACATAAAATTTTCTCCATAACAATATTATGAACAAAATTAATATGAAGACGAAAATCCACTGAAGAAAATTTGACGGCAAGAATCCATTTGAAGCGAATAAAACATTGGCAGATAAGCCATTATTAGTAGTACTATTATTTGAATTTGCGCTAGCAACAGCATTTGTTTTTGTCGTTTTAGCGACTGTACTTGTTTTTTTTGCATTTGAAACAGTTGTTCCATTTGTCTTTGAAGTTGCACCGCCTATTACTGGATTGTTATTTACATTAAATGTAATAACATTTGATATTCCACCGCCAGGACCCATATTAACTACTATGACAGGGAAAGTGCCTACATTAGAAATATCAGAAGAATTTAACTGAAACTGTAGAGTTCCGGAACTTATATAAGTTGTTGGTCTATCAGAATAATTGAATCTAACAACAGAAGTTTGAATGAAATTTGATCCTGTTATTGTAATAATAGTTGTATTACTATTAAAATTCTTAGAGTTTGGGCTAATAGATAAAATATTTGGTATTGGATTAGTTGTAGTATTATTTACTGTATTACTATTAGTATTTCCACAACCTATAAAATTTCCATAATTATCAAGGTTAGTTTCACAACCTATATAATTTCCATTTACCCATCCAACATAATAAAAAGCACTAGCATTTTTAGGTATAGATCCGAAAGCAATTAAAGTGAATAATATTAAGCCGAAAAGTATTAAATTTTTGTTTATATTTTTCATACCAATAGTATAGCATATACTGGTTTAAAAGTCAAGGAATGATAGTAATTCATAATAATCGTTCTTTTAAATTTTAAATTTTGACTAAAAGTAAAAATCTCTCATTAAAAAAATGAGAGATTTTAGAAATCAGAAAATATCCTACTTAACTAAAGAGTCAATAATTAACGGTAAATCAAGCACTTTGAAAACAAGCAGGATAATGAAAATTGCAAGAAGTGACATAAGAGTTACAGGTGTCCACTCCCAAATTGTTTTGAAAAAGGAGCCAACCTTAGTCCGAAAATTAGATTTCTCTTTTTTCATTTTTTATTTCCTCCATTATTTATTAAATTGTTAAATTACTAATTTATTTTTATATTATTATTTATAACATACTTTGTCAGCTAATGTCAATAGATATAAATTAAATAAAAAAATATCCTCAAACAAAAAAGTAAGAGGATGTTTTTTTAAATAATTACTTATTTAGCACTGCATGAAAATGCAACAGTTTCACATTCAACAATTGTAACTGCAGCAGCACTACAACCAGTTCCGCCACTAATACCTACCAATTGCCACATGTATATTCCAGGAGTTAACTTAATTTCTTTTGTTTTCCCAGGATCAAGGCTACCATAATTTACACCATTAATCATGATTTTTTGCACTGTAAGTAGACTCTTGTTTTCAAGAGAAAGTGTTCCCATACCATCACAAAAAAGTTTTTCACAAGAGAGATTGGTAGATGCAGCAATAACTATTAAAGCTATCACAATTAAAGTCATTTTAATTGTTTTCATTTTTCTTTCCTCCATTATTTATTAAATTGTTAAATTACTAATTTATTTTATGTTGTTATTTATAACATACTTTATCAGCTAATGTCAATACACAGATGTTTTCGCGAAGACTGTTCTTGCGAATCTATAAATTATTTATTTTATATATTTGTGCCGAGGGGGAGACTTGGTCACAGGTCTTTTTCTGCTGAAAAATCCTGCGACCCCGTCTCGCGCCGTCGCGCTCCGACTTTCAAGTCAGGAGCACAAATGAATAACATGCATTTGTGCCGAGGGGGAGACTTGGTCACAGGTCTTTTTCTGCTGAAAAATCCTGCGACCCCGTCTCGCGCCGTCGCGCTCCGACTTTCAAGTCAGGAGCACAAATGAATAACATGCATTTGTGCCGAGGGGGAGACTTGAACTCCCATGGAATTACTTCCGCTTGCTCCTAAGGCAAGTGCGTCTGCCAATTTCGCCACCTCGGCATGTATAAAGAACAAGACAATTAAAAAAATATTTTATTTTTTTAATTGTCCGCCCAGTTGGAATCGAACCAACGACCAATCGCTTAAGAGGCGAGTGCTCTACCAGCTGAGCTATGGGCGGAAAAAATAAATAATTAATTATTTATTTTGTGCCCGGAGTGGGAGTCGAACCCACATCCCTTACGAGACACGATTTTAAGTCGTGCGCGTATACCAATTCCGCCATCCGGGCAATTTGGCATTTCTGCCATGAGGCCTGGGGCGGAATTGAACCGCCGTATAGAGATTTTGCAGATCTCTGCCTTACCACTTGGCTACCAGGCCGAAGAACTTCTTAAATAGTCTTTGAGAAAAGTCTTGCGCAGGAGCTTAGAAAATAAAAATGGTACTCCATTTATTATTTTCTTGGGCGACGAGCAGAGCAAATTTTCAGTAGAAAATTATGTGTGCTTTTCAAGAAGAGCTATTTAAGAAGTCTAACCATTTCTGAGCAATTCGTCAATTTTTTGTCTGTTTTTTTCTCCGCGATCTATTTCAAAATCAATAAAAGGAATAATTTTTGTTTTCATATTCTTTTTCAAATAATCACGTAATTCTGTGCGTTTTCGCTTAGTAAACTCCAGGGCGCTAGTTTCTTTTGATTCCGGAAGTACTGTTATAAAAATTGTTGCTCTTTTTATATCTGGCGAAATAGTGCATGAAGTAACGGTAATTAATGAAGTTCGATTATTTTCACGCCCCAAAAAACTGGCTGAAAGCTCTTTTATAAAATTTGCCACTCTTTCATTTCTTTGCATGATTATTTTTGTATTACGCTAAATGCTTCAATAACATCCCCTGGAACAATTTCTATTTTTGATTCAACCATCATGCCAAACTCCATCCCTTCTTCAACTTCGGAAGTCTTTGCTTTTCCTTTTTCCAGATTTACAATTTTTCCATTTCCTATTTCAAAATCTCTTCGTAGAATCCTGACTATTCCCGAAAGGGTAATTTTACCTTCTAAAACTTTTCCTCCCAATATTTGGCGTTCTTTTGTACGACTGAATGCTTTTAATATTTTAGCTTTTCCTGAAATTTCCACTGTTTCTACTCTTAATCTTCTTTTTTCCAGTTCTTCTTTTAAATAGTCGGTCATTTTATAAATTATGTCAAAGAATAAAATTGTGATTCCTCTTTTCTCCGCCAGCTCTATGGCGCTTTTATCTCCCTTAACATTAAAACCGATAACAATAACTTTTTTGTATGAAGCTATAGATTTTATATCTGACTCGCTGATTGGACCGGTACATTTTTGAATTATTTTATATTCTGTATTTTCAGTTCTTATTTTTTTTATTTCTTTTTCTATAGCTTCAATGGAACCTAATACATCAGTTTTAATAACTATTGGAATAATTTTTTTATTAGGGTTTTCTTCCTGTATTATTTGTTCATAAGTTATTATTTTATCGCAAATATTTGAGTATTTTTCCGCGTCGCTTTTATTTTTAAAAGATTTAAATAAAGCTCCCGTTCTTGGCATCTTATTAAAACCAACAAGCCTAATCGGGGAAGAGAAGGTTGCTTCATCCACTGTTTTTCCCAAGAAATTTTCTATTATGCGAGTGGAACAAATGCAGTCTTCAGCTACCACAGTCATTCCTTTTTTTATTGTGCCATCTTTTATTATAAGAGTTGCCTGTATTCCGCGTTTTGAATCAAGGTTTGACTCAATCACAAAACCTGAAGCATTTTCGTTTGGATTACCGACAAAATTTTCCATTTCAGCGATAATATTTATTAAATACAACAATTCATCAATGCCTTCGCCGGTTTTAGCGGAAATTTGAGTAACTGGAATTTTTCCGCCATAATTTTCCAGATAAATTTCATTTTCAGCTAATTCTATTTTTGTTTTTTCTATATTAACTCCATGCCTGTCTATTTTATTTATTGCCACAATACATGGCATTTTATTTTCTTCTATTGTTTTCCATGCTTCAATTGTTTGGGGCTTTACCCCGTCTTCGGCTGAAACGATTAAAATCGCTATATCTGCAATCATTGCTCCGCGCTCCCGCATTTTTGAAAAAGCCTCATGGCCTGGAGTATCCAGAAAGGTTATTTTTCTTGCTTTTTCATGTTCATTTTTTTGTTTTTGAATAACTTCATAAGCTGCGATATGTTGAGTTATTCCACCAGCTTCTTTTTCAACAATATTTGTTTTTCGTATATAATCAAGCAAGGTTGATTTACCATGGTCAATATGACCCATAATAACCACGACTGGTGGCCTCGCCTGCAGGCCTACGGCCGAAGGTCTCGCCACTATATTTGTTTGTTCATTTTTTTTATCCATTTTTATTTTACTTCTGCTTTTTCCAGCGCTTCCTTTTCTTCTTCGGTGAGTTCATATTCGGATTTTCCATTTTTTATTGGTTTAGCAAAGATGCTCATTCTTTCGCGTGAATATAAACTTGAAAGCACAACTCCATCATTATCTTCATTTAAAATTCCAATTGCGAAACTCTGATTGCTTCCTTGGTCATGGAAAGGATTGAAGCGAATTGTCTCAAGACCCCGCAGGCTTTTTTTAAGCTTTTTGTTTATTATATTTAATTCTTTTTCAATATTTTCTTTTGATTTTTTTAATATTTCAATATTTTCTTCTAAAATGGAAATTGTATCTTCAAGATCTTTGGCTTTTTTGCCAAGAAAAAATCTTTTTAAGCGTTTTTCTGTTAGAACAACCCAAATAATATTAAGAAAAATAATAACTCCAACAACAATAAAAAAACCTATTTCAAACTTTGTGTTCATATTGTTTTATATTATACTAAATTGATGTTAAAATCAAAGAAAAAATTAAACCTGCCCGCAAAAGCCTTGGCGCCGGCGGGGGAAATATATATGGATTACGCTTCTGCTACGCCGATTGACAAGACGGTTATTTCAAAAATGATAAATGTTATGAAAGAAAATTTTGCAAATCCAAGCGCCCTTCATGATGCTGGAGTAAAAGTTAAGAAAATTTTAGAAACTACAAGGAAAAATGTTGCAGAAATTTTAAATGCGCATAAGGATGAAATTATTTTTACATCTGGAGCAACAGAATCAAATAATTTGGCAATATTGGGAATTATTGAGAAATTTCAAGGCGCTTTTCCCATTCCACATATCGTGACTACAAACATTGAACATTCATCTGTTCTTGAAGTTTGTAAACATTTAGAGAAAATGAAACAAGCAGAAATAACTTATGTGCCAGTCGAAAAAAATGGAATAGTTGACCCTAAAAAAATTAAAAAAGCAATTAAAATAAATACTGTGTTAGTTTCCGTTATGTATGCGAACAATGAAATAGGAACAATTCAACCAATACAAGAAATTGCCAAAGAAATTCGGCATTTAAAGAAAGGCAAAGATAATTCTTTGCCTTTCTTTCATACCGATGCCACACAGGCAGTGAATTACTTACCGATAAAAGTAGAAAAATTAGGAATAGATTTGATGTCTTTCAATAGCGCAAAAATTTACGGACCAAAAGGAATTGGTGTTTTGTATGTGAAAAGAAATACATTAATTAAAAAAATTATATTTGGCGGAAATCAAGAATTTAATTTGAGGCCTGGAACTGAAAATGTTGTTTCTGTCATTGGTCTCGCAGAGGCATTAAAAATTACAGAAAAAATTAAAGAAAAAGAAGTAATTAGACTAACTGAACTTCGTGATTATTTTATTGACAAATTAATGTCAAAAATGCCCTTTGGCATAAAGATTGGGATAAATGGTGATTTTAAAAATAGATTGCCAAATAATATAAATATAACTATTCCAAAAATTCCAAGCGATCTTTTAGTAGTGGAACTTTCAGCTAAAGGAATTTATGTTTCTGAAAAGAGCGCTTGTAAGTCCGGGAATAAATCGGGGTCTTATGTAAGAGATACCGTCTCTTCTTTTGGCAAAAAATCAAATAGCTTAAGAATTTCCTTAGGTCGGCAAACAACCAAAAAGGATATTGACTATGTTTTGAATATTTTATCTAAAATTTTGACTAAATTAAAAAAGTGGTATAATTGAGTTATGGATCCCGTTAGAAGCCGCGGTCGCAGTTTTTAATGGGATATGCAATATATTATTATTTGATAAAGTTAGTGGGAATGGTTTATTTTTATAAAATAGACCGCGACCTGCTTCTAAACGGGATGGACGTACAAGAATTAAATAAATCACAACTCATAATGCTTGCTTTATTATTAAGCTTCGTAACTTCTATAGCTACGGGTATAACCACGGTTACTTTAATGCAACAAGCTCCGTCTTCCGTAACTGTTCCTATAAACCGTATTATTAAGCAGACAGTTGAGAAAATTGTTCCCGGTCAGACAATAAACACTGTTCAGACAGTTGTAATAAAAGAAGAAGATTTAGTTATTGACGCTATCGCTAAAAATCAAACAGCTTTATTTTCATTAAGCAAAGAAGGATTAGATGAAACTGGACAAACTATTGAAACTGGAGAGGGAAAAGGTTTGATAGTTTCTGCGGAAGGCATAGTTGTGGTTGATGCGGCTCTGGTGCCAAATAAAGGAGTTTATTATGTAAAAAATAGCAGTGGAAAATTTAAAGCTGATTTTGTATCCACAAATAAGTCCGGGTTTTCGTTTCTAAAAATAGGAGCTCCGCTTGATGAAAAAAATAAATTAACATTTACTGTTCCGTCCTTTGGAGATTTAAGTAAAATGAAAGCCGGACAGAAAGTAATAGTTTTGGGCAGTTCAATCTCCGCTTTTATTTTTGATGGAGCCAGTGATTTAAAATTAAGCGGTACAAAATCCAATGCCGGGGCTCCAGTATTAGACCTTGACGGTAATGTTTTAGGTATTGCTTTATCCGGTGATGCTTCTTTTGTTTCCATTTCAACTGTCATTAATGCTTTAAAGGAAGCGCTTACTCCTCCAAAAGTCCAATAATTATATTTGTTCTTATTCTATTATTTCTAACAAAAAAAATATGCCGCCATTAAACAAATTTACAACTAAAGCAAAAGATGCAATCAAAAAAGCTCACGAATTAGCTATTGAACGCGGGCAAAACCACGTTTCTTCGCTTCATTTGCTGGCGGCGCTTCTTCTGCAAGAAGAAAGTATTGTAAATGCTATTTTAGATAAATTGGAAGTTGATACGATGCTTCTGACTGATTCTGTTTTAGAATCAATTGAATTGCCAGAATCTCATAACACCTTATCACCGGCCTATCAGATTTATCTCAATCCGGACTTGGCTCAAGTGATAGAACATTCGGTAAAATTAACGGAATATTTAAAGGATGATTTTGTTTCAACTGAACATCTTTTTATCGCAACTTTAGAAGTTGTGAGTGAAGCCAGAGAAATTTTATCCCGATTCAGAATTTCAAAAGATCCGGTGATAAAAGTATTAGAGGAACTTCGCAGTCAAAATATTACCGATGTAACAGAGCCAAAAAAGTTCAAGCTTATTTTGAAATATACTCGTAATTTAACTAAGCTGGCCAAAGAAGATAAATTAGATCCGGTCATTGGGCGTGATAATGAAATAACGCGCATAATGCAAATTCTTTCCCGCAGGACAAAAAATAATCCTATTTTAATAGGAGAAGCTGGTACCGGTAAGACAGCTGTCGTGGAAGGATTGGCTCAACGTATTGCAAAAAACAATGTTCCCGAATCTCTAAAAGACAAGGAACTGGTTTCTCTTGACTTGGGTTCGCTTATTGCTGGTACGAAATATCGCGGAGAATTTGAAGAAAGATTAAAAGGTATTATGAAAGAAATAGAAAGAGCAGAAGGAAAAATTATTCTTTTTATAGATGAAATTCATACAATTATTGGCGCCGGAGGCTCGGAAGGCACAATGGATGCTTCAAATATGTTAAAGCCGGCTCTTTCTCGAGGAGAATTACGCGCCATAGGTGCAACAACCTTAAAAGAATATCAAAAACATATTGAAAAAGACCCTGCTTTTGCAAGGCGTTTTCAGCCAGTCTATATTGAAGAACCCAGTACAGAAGATGCATTTGCAATACTTCGCGGACTCAAAGAAAAATATGAATTATTTCATGGTGTTAGAATTACCGACGATGCCATAGTTGCCGCCGTAAATCTTTCTATTAGATATATTACTAACAGATTTTTACCGGATAAAGCGGTAGATTTGATTGATGAAGCCTCTTCTTCTCTTAAAATAATGCTTGAAAATAAACCGCCAGTTTTAGAAGAAGCTCATAGAAAAATAATGCGTTTGGAAATTGAGAAAGAAGCACTGAAAAAAGAAGTTTCTGCCATAAATGAATCTGTGTTTGGAGCGGAAAAGAAAAAGGAAAAAAACAATAAAGAAAGAATAAGAAATATAGAAAAAGAAATAAGCAATTTAAAAGAAAAAACAAAAGAAATTGAATTAAAGTGGCAAAATGAAAAAGAAACCGTAGCTGAAATCCGCGCAATTAAAAAAAATCTTGAAATATTGCGCATTGAAGCTGAAAATGCGGAACTGCAAGCAGACCTTTCTCGTACAGCTGAAATTCGTTATGGCAAAATACCTGCTCTTAAAAAAGATCTTGAGACAAAACTTTTGCGGTTAAAAAAATTACAGAAATTTCGCAGGATTTTGAAAGAAGAAATTACCGCGGAAGATATAGCCGAAGTTGTCGCCCGTTGGACAGGCATTCCTTTAAGCAAAATGCTTGAAGAAGAACGCCTAAAACTTGAAAAAATGGAAGAGGAACTTAAAAAAAGAGTTGTGGGGCAAGATGAAGCCATTAAAAGAGTCGCCGATGTTATTCGTCGTTCCCGCGCCGGTATTTCAGACCCCAACAGGCCAATCGGCTCTTTTGTCTTTTTAGGCCCGAGCGGAGTTGGAAAAACGGAACTGACAAAAGCATTGGCCCAGTTTATGTTTAATGACGACCGCGCGCTTATCCGAGTGGAT
Source organism: Patescibacteria group bacterium (assembly GCA_038063635.1). Taxonomy (GTDB): domain Bacteria; phylum Patescibacteriota; class Minisyncoccia; order Phycocordibacterales; family UBA9973; genus UBA9973. Next base: position 29,224 of record JBBTUS010000004.1, read on the forward strand.
ATGTCGGAATATATGGAAAGGCATTCAATTTCAAAACTGATTGGTTCTCCTCCGGGATATGTGGGTTATGATGAAGCGGGGCAACTGACCGAAGCTATAAGACACAGGCCTTATGCGGTGATACTTTTTGATGAAATTGAAAAAGCTCATCCGGAAGTTTTCAATATGCTGCTGCAAGTTATTGACGAAGGAAGATTAACTGATGGAAAGGGAAGAGTCATAAACTTTAAAAATACTATAATTATTCTTACTTCAAACATTGGCTCGCAGTTTGTTGAAAAATTGGAATCAATTGGATTTTCTAATAATTCCAATAAAGAAGATTATAGCAATATGAAAAGTAAAATTATGGAAGCGTTAAAAGACCATTTTCGCCCGGAATTTTTAAATCGGCTGGATGAGATTGTTGTTTTTGATATTTTAAGCGAAGAAGCTATTTTAAAAATAGTTGGCTTGAGAATAAAGGTTGTGGAAGACAGACTGGCTATGAAAGAAATTGGCTTAAAGATTTCAAACGAAGCATTGTCATACTTGGCGAAAGAAGGATATAATCCGCATTATGGCGCGAGGCCGTTAAATCGCTTGATTCAGAATAAAATTTTAAATCCGATTGCTTCTTATATTATTTCAAACGGAGTGAAAGCCGGAGACACAGTTATTGTTTTAATAAAAAACAATGAGCTTGTTATTGAAACTAAAAAGAGTATGCCTGCCGGCAAGCAGAATAAAATCAAGAGCCCGATTCATATGGGACGTCATTCTTCTGCGAAAGCGTAATATTGTGTAAAAACCCGCCTGTAGGCAGGCAGGGATGGCAAAAAAGATATTTTTGTGTTATTTTATATGCACGCGTCGGTGGTAGAGCGGTCAAATACTAGGGACTGTAAATCCCTCGCCTTCGGGCTACGTAGGTTCGAATCCTACCCGGCGCACCAAAACGGAACCAATCGGTTTCGAACGAACTAAGGAGTGGGCGTTGCGAAGCAACGCCCACGCTGTTTCGCCCGTTTTCGCCAATGAATTCTGGGTTCGGAA
>JBBTUS010000005.1:0-12555 GCA_038063635.1 Patescibacteria group bacterium
ATTACGGGATACACCATATAAAAATACTAACATATTTTGAATCAAAAAAGCAATCAGAATAGAGTCACCAAAGCAAGGCCTTTGGTGACTAGATAAAATATTACAAGTAATACTGGCTCCATCTCTTAGACCCTTTTCTATATAGGACACCATCCTGAACCATAGAAACAAGCTCTCTCTGAAGTGTCTTTTCACTAAAAGAGACAAGCGCGTTTGCCTTGTCAGCAGGCAGACTTTTTGCTGAGTTCTTAATGTCCGTTATAGTAACACCGCCTAAATTAGGAAAAAGGCTTAATTTATTTTTTATAATACTTATTATTTCACTGCGTCTTTTGTTTTTCAAGATATCGTAGCTTGGCTTACTAGAATGAATTGATGAATTTAAAAGACGAGAATGTTTCACGTCTGATAATGTTAAAACTCTATCAGACAGAACCTTCATTAAAGTACTTCCCTTTTGGACACCAATTCTTGTTTGTTTAGCATGTCCGATAGAATTTGCGGTATTTATTTTAGTTTTACTGGAGAATAAAATAGTTTGCGCTAAATTCTTGTCTTCTTTCATAAACTCTTCAAGCCACGTAGGATTCTTCTGTGAAATAAACTCTCCAACAGATTGCTGTAATTCAGAAAACTCTTTTTTGAGGATATTTGAATTCATTTCTGAAATCATATTAATAGCGGAAGCAATGTCTAAAAAGGACAAAACTTGATTTATCTTTCCTGTGTCAAAGCCCGCCTTTGAGATAGCAGATATGTCTGATATAATTTCTGTGCCTAGTGTCCTTAATTTATTTCTAAGTGGTTCATCTTTGTCCATTATGTCTGTTACCATAAACAACGCAGTTATTAGCTTGTTGGTTTTTGTATAAGTTAAAGTAACGGACACATCTGTGGAGCCTGCCCCGTACGAAGTCAAAGACTTTCGTTCGGGGTCCTTTAGATTTTTATTTTCTCCTAACATGTTGTCCATTATATATAGGACAAGAAAAAATGCAATAGGGGATAAAAAGAAAAAACAAGAACAATATTTTTGCCGGTACGGATTTTTTGAAGCTTAAAAAATCCTGCCTCGCCCGTGGAGCTACGGCCAAGGGAAATTCTCGGTTCGTCAGCCTCGAAACCCCTTAAAAACATTGTTCTTGTTTTTTTAATAAATTTTCAGTAAGAATAGTTTTTTAAATGCCTTGCGCAGGAGTTTAGAAAATAAAAGAGGTACTCCGATTATTATTTTCTTGAACGACGAGCAGAGCAAAAACAAAGCTTTGTTTTATGTGTGCATTTTAAAAATTGATTCTTGCTGAAAATAAAAAACATTTCCAAAATTGACCACAGAGTGGTAAAATAGCTGTATGGCTATTCTCCAGAGGCGGATATGCTTAAAGATTATAGTCATTAACATTCCTTAATTTTATGGCAAAAAAGAACAAACAAAAATTCTTTAAAAATACCCCCTTGATAAAAAAATTAAAAACTGAAACAACGCACACCATTTGGGGAATAGTATTTTTCGTTTTGGCATTATTTCTTTTTATGTCATTTTTAAATATACCGGTAGGACCTGCGGGACAATTTATTTTTGATTTTTTGGATTATATTTTTGGTTATGGATACATGCTTCTTCCAACACTTTTTATTTTACTCGGATGGTCTTTTATAAAAATAGAAAGACCAAATATTGGATGGACGCGTACAATAAGTTCTATCGCTTTTCTTCTTTCTGGACTTGGCATAATAGATATTACATCGGCAAATCACGCGGGAGGATTTTTTGGAAGAGTCTTATCTGCGCCGTTGGTGTCTCTTTTTGACGTTTATGCGTCAATAATTTTTCTTGGAGCAATTTTAATAATTTCAATTTTAGTTATGTTTGACGCAAGACCGGCGCTTATTCCTTTTTTCAAAAATATTTGGTTATTTCTCAGAAGAAAAAAATCTGTCAATAATGCTGAAAACACTTTAAATGAAAATGAAACAGAAGAAGAATATATAGAAGAAGACGAAGAAGAAAGTGCAAAAGAAAAAGTTCAAAAAGTTTTAGGATTTAATAAAAAAAGCGAAGAAGAAGAAGATTTGTTTATTAAAAAACCCGCCCGACCGGACGGTCGTTCGGGCGGGAGAAAGGGCGGATTAGTTTCAACTTATGTCCCTCCCCCGCTATCGCTTCTTGAAGAAGACAAAGGAAAGCCAAATACGGGTGACATAAAAGCAAATGCAAATATTATAAAACGAACACTGGCAAATTTTGGAATTGAAGTTGAGATGGATGAAATAACAGTAGGACCGACAGTAACGCGCTATGCATTGAAACCTGCCGAAGGCATAAAACTTTCTCGCATTGTCGGACTGCAAAATGATTTAGCTCTTGCGCTTGCCGCTCATCCAATCCGAATAGAAGCGCCAATCCCCGGCAAGTCTCTCGTCGGCATTGAAATTCCAAATAAATCAAAATCAATAGTTGGACTTGCGACGCTTCTGGCAGATGAAAAATATCAGAATTCTTCAAAACCGCTCACTATGGCGCTTGGGCGTGGAATTTCTGGAAAAGCGGTATTTGGCAATCTGGCAAAAATGCCCCATTGTCTGGTGGCCGGAACAACTGGGTCTGGAAAATCTGTTACCATTCACTCTATGATTGCTTCTCTGTTATATAGAAACGGCCCGGATGATTTGAAACTTATATTAATAGACCCAAAACGCGTAGAGCTCACTTTGTATAATAAAATTCCGCATTTACTTACGCCAGTTATTACAGATGCCAAGAAAACAATACTAGCCTTGAAGTGGGCAGCCAAAGAAATGGATCGCCGTTATGATATTTTAGAAGCAGAATCCGTGCGAGATATTGAGTCTTATCATAATAATATTTGGAATTCAAGTAAAAATACTGCTAAAGACGACATTGATATGCTAGATCGTTTGCCATATATAGTCATAATAATAGACGAATTGGCCGATATAATGAGCTCTTATCCCCGAGAACTTGAAGCGGCTATCGTGCGACTTGCTCAAATGTCCCGCGCCGTTGGCATTCATTTAATTATTTCCACCCAACGCCCTGAAGTAAATATCATTACCGGACTCATTAAAGCGAACATTCCAACTCGCGTTGCGCTAAAAGTGTCTTCACAAATTGACTCACGAACAATTCTTGATGCCGGCGGAGCCGAAAAATTATTGGGTGCCGGAGATATGCTTTACTCTTCCGGAGAAGCTCAACCGGAACGTCTGCAATCAGCTTTCATCTCCGAAGGAGAAGTTAAAAAAGTTGTTAAATATCTCGCTGACGCTTATGAAGATGAAATAATGGAAGAAATATCAATCAGTAGCGGGTCCATTTCAGCTGACAAATCAATTTTTGAAAGCGTGCTAAATGATGAAAAAATTGAAGAGGAAGATGAAATGTATGAAGAAGCCCGAGCTTGTCTTATTGAAGCGGGAAAAGGGTCAACTTCCTATCTTCAAAGAAAATTGGGTTTGGGATATTCAAGAGCCGCAAGACTTATGGATATGCTGGAGAATCGCGGAGTAATAGGGCCAGCCGATGGGTCCAAGCCTAGAGAAGTTTTAGAAAAAATAAATCGTGATGAAAATGGAAATAATGTAATTTAATGAATACGAACGCGAAAAAAATATTACAAATAGCAGGCCTTTCAGTTTTTTTTCTTTTTATTATTGCCTTCATATTTATAAATTCAATGGATTTGATGTTCGGTGTAAAAATAAAAAATGTAAATATAACGGATGGAGCATCCGCCCGAACGACTATTCAGTCGGGCGGGAAAGTCACAAATAATGTTTTGGATATAACAGGTATTGCAAAAAATGCGGTAAATTTAACATTAAATGACCGAGAAATATCCATAGATAAAAATGGAAATTTTTATGAGAACATTATCCTCGCATTGGGTTATAATATCATTGTCATAAAAGCCAAAGATAAATTCGGGAATATTGATGAAAAAAATTATAAGTTAATGTTAGAAAAATAATGGAGCGAAGTGAAATATATTTTTCTAAACCCTGCACATAACTTACTAAAATAACTTAAAAAATTAAATGAGTTTTATTTTATATAATATTCATTAAAGAAAAGAGGTTGTTTGTTGAGTTATGTGCGGGGTCATGATTTTTATACTCACTTCGTTCGTTAAAAATCAATTATATGAAAAAAACAAAAGGAGAAGAAAAGGAGAAAAAAACTATGGGTGTAACAGCATTAGACGATACCATAAAAGCGATACAAACAAAATTTGGAGAAGGGTCAATCATGAAATTTGGCGATGCTCCAAAGGTGGATATTAATACAATACCAACAGGGTCCATCGGACTTGATATGGCGCTCGGCGTAGGTGGAATACCGCGCGGAAGAATTATTGAAATATTCGGACCGGAATCTTCAGGCAAAACAACATTGTCTTTGCACATTGTGGCTGAAGCGCAAAAGCTCGGTGGAATTTGCGCATATATAGATGCCGAACATGCGATGGACCCCGCATATACAAAAAAACTTGGAGTAAATATAAATGATTTGTTGATTTCCCAACCTGACACGGGAGAACAAGCGCTTGAAATTGTTGAAAGTTTGGTCAGAACCGGAAAGATTGACGTAATTGTTGTAGATTCTGTCGCTGCTCTCACTCCAAAGGATGAAATAGAAGGAGATATGGGCGCGTATCATGTCGGCAAACAAGCCAGACTCATGTCTCAAGCTCTGCGAAAATTAACGGCCATAGTTGCAAAATCAAAAACAGTTGTCATTTTTATCAATCAAATCAGAATGCAGATAGGAGTAATGTTTGGAAATCCCGAAACAACTCCGGGAGGAAAGGCTCTTAAATTCTATACTTCTGTCCGTTTGGATATTAGAAAAATCGCTCAAATCAAAAAAGGCGAAGACATCGTTGGCTCTAGAACTCGCGTAAAAGTTGTAAAAAATAAAGTCGCCGCGCCCTTTAAACAAACTGAGTTTGATATTATTTACAATGAAGGAATTTCAAAAGAAGGTGAAATTATCGCGCTGGGTGAAAAATTCAAGATCGTAGAGAAAACTGGTAATTCGTATTTTTATTTGCCTAGCGGAGAGACTAAGGAACTCTCCTCCGCTAAAGCTGTGGCGGGCGAGAAAATAAAATTAGGCGTAGGTTATGATTCTACTCGCACATTCTTGAAAGAAAATACAAAAATATCGGCGCAAATTTTAAAAGAAATTAGAAAAAAATTCACGGAAGAAGTTTAGAAAATTAACGAGCAAAGCGAGTATAATTTACTTAACCCCGCACATAAATTCATGTACTACGTTTACCTTTTGAAAAATAATAAAAGTGGTATAACATATATAGGATACACAAATAACTTAAAAAGAAGATTAAGGGAACACATTGCAAAAACATCTGAATTGGTTTATTATGAAGCTTTCAAATCCAAAAAGGATGCGTGGAAACGAGAAAGAATGTTGAAACAAGGACAAACAGTTAGAAGATTAAAAGAAAGATTATTAAACAGCTTAAAATAAATTTATGTGCGGGGTAACGATTTTAATAGTCGTTTCACTCCTTTAAAATCAATTATGTCCCAACTTCAGTATAACGAAATTCGCGAGAAAAAAATAATAATTTATAATGGTGAGCCTTATGAAGTAATAGAAAGTCACGTTGCTAGAACTCAACAAAGAAAACCTCAAAATCAAGTAAAATTAAAAAGCTTGATTTCTGGAAAAACAATATCTGCAACTTTTCATGTATCAGATTCTGCAGACGAAGCAGACCTAATAAAGCGCGATGTAAAATTCTTATATCACAATAAAGGCGAGTATTGGTTTTGCGACCCGGAAAATCCAAAAGACAGATTTAAACTGGATTCAGCATTATTGGGCAATACGGTGAAATTTTTAAAAGAAAATGAAAATGTTACCGCTCTAGTTTGGGATAATGATGACGAAGAAAAAACAATCGGACTAAAATTACCTATAAAAATGGAATTTAAAGTAAAAGAAGCTCCCCCTGCAGTGCGAGGAGACACTTCAAAGGGCGGTATAAAAGTAATCACTCTGGAAAACAAAACAACTATAAATGCTCCGATGTTTATAAATGAAGGAGATATAATCCGCGTAAATACTGAAACTGGAGAATATGTTGAACGAGTTTAATCTTTTTTCCCTATCCCAGGGATAGGGGAAGGGATAGGGGAAATCAAATTTATCTTGCAACAAAAGGAAGCAATCCTAAAAAACGAGCATGCTTTATCGCAAGCGCCAGCTGACGTTGATTTTTTGAAGTAACGCCGGTACGCTTGTGGCTTATTATCTTACCGTTAGGATTTAAAAATTTCTTTAAAATTTCTACGTCCTTGTAATCTATATATTTTATATTATTGGCTGAAAAATAATCTTGTTTCATGGCTGATTTATAATGAGCGGAGCGATTATATAAATCGTCACCCCGCACATAACTTATTGATTTAGTAAAACTATCATATTAGTTGATAAAAGTAAAACAGTGTTGAATGATTAATATATTTATGAATTATGTGCGGGGTAAGGAAAATTATATTCACTTCGTTCATTAATTTTCACTTAAAACGGTATATCTTCTGGATTAATCTCTTCTTCGGGGTACTCTATTGAATCTGTATTTTCGTTTGAAGCCTTTATAGGATTTGCTTGTCCGCCATTTGATGGTCCGCTGCCAGATCCTTTCGGTCCAAACTGAGTACGGTCTGCGACGATTTCCGTGCGATATTTTTTCTCTCCGCTTGTCTTGTCATCCCAACTTCTTGTCTGCATTCTTCCTTCGACCAACATTGAACTCCCTTTTTTCATATATTGAGCAACCGTTTCCGCTTGACGTCCGAACACGACAACATTGTGATAATCGGCAGATTCTTGTTTTACTCCACTTTTGTCTTTCCAAACACGATTTGTGGCAAGAGAAAAGCTGCAAACTTTTATTCCCGAAGGCAATGATCTTAATTCTGGATCCCGTGTTAAGTTTCCTATTATAATTGCTTTATTAAAATACATATTTTTAAGTTAAATTAATAATTAAACAGCGACCATTGCATCAATTTCTTTATCTAATTCCTCTTTATCTATTTCCGTATTTTCGGCAGATGTTTCTTCTCCATTTTTTACTGAAACCTTTCTATGAATTGAATTTCGATATACAAATCTTTTTGTAGCTATCGTATTTTCTTTAACTGTTTTTATTATTAAAAATCTAATTATATTAGGACTTAAATCAAGCTTTTTCTTCAACTCTAATACTTGCTGTGAATTCATCTCAAATTTTACCCAGCCAAAATAACCTGTGGTAAATTTATTGCGAATATTAGCAATAACTTTCAACATTGAATAAGCTAAATTAATCATCTTTGGCATTTCATCTGTTATAATCTGGCCGCCATATGAAGAAATAAGTTCTTTTAAGTTGCCATAATTAACCGGCAATTCTTCTTCGGAAATTGTAGGCACAAAAAGATATCCGACTTCATAAATTCTAGAATCTCCGAGATTTGTCTTGTCTATATCCATAGATATTTCATCAGATAAAATGTTTTTATCTTTATTTTTCGCTTCTCGCATAAATTTCATACTACCAAAAAATTTTTAAAAAGGCAACCTGCGCGCTTAAATTCCAAAAAGCTTTTTTGCATTAGCGACTATTGCTCTGGCCACTTCTTGTTCGGAGAGATTTTTTATTTCAGCAATTTTTTTTACAATTTCTTTAACATAAGACGGCTCATTACGGCGCCCGCGGTGCGGAACTGGCGCTACATAAGGAGAATCTGTATCAGTTAATATCATATTAAGAGGGATGTTTCTTACAACTTCGTCATAATCATGAGTAAATGTTAAAACTCCGGTAAAAGAAAGCATAAATCCAAGATCAAGAAAACCTTTTGCTTCTTCCATATTACCAACAAAGAAATGCACCACGCCCTTAACTTTTGCATGTTTTTTCAAAATTTTTAATGTATCAGCATATGCCCGTCCGAACAGATTTTCATCCGGGCGGGCATCTCTAATGTGCAACATTAATGGCTTGCCAATTTCATTTGCTAATTCAATTTGAGAAATAAACGCTTTTTTTTGTTTTTCAACTGACCCAGGTTGCATATGAAAATAATCAAGACCGCACTCGCCTATGGCAACCACTTTCTCATCTTCTAAAAGTTCTCTGTAAATATTTTTATCAAAAACTTCCCCGCGGGAAGTAAAAGCCTCTCCTTCATCTCCCAATTCTTGCTTATCATGAAATGATTTATCAGTATGTATCGGATGCAATCCAATAACCGCATAAACACCCTCGCTGTATCGATGAGCCATTTTTATTGCAGATTTTGAAGTATCAATTTGCGTACCAATATTAAAAAACCAAGTGCCACCGTCTAATGCCCTGCGAACAACCGCGTTATGGTCTTCCTTAAAAGCTTTAAAATTTACATGAGCATGTACATCAATATATTTTGGCATATTATTCTTTGCGTAAAAATAATGGTTGTTCCGGTTTTTTGTTTTCCCTGATTAATTTTTGAATTTTTATTGAGATTTCAGGCATTAAAGGATTTAACATTCGCGCAATTGTGTATAATTCTAAAACTAATTCTTTTATCATTTCTTTTCCTTTTTTCTCGTCTGTTTTTATAACTTTAAATGGTTCAGTTTCTTGAATTTTTTTATCTAGAATTTGAATTCTGTCCCAAACATAATCTATTGCTTTTTTAATATCAAATTCTTCATATAATTTAAAATATTCCGTAAAATCTGTTTTTCCTGGAATTTCCGGACACTTTTTTAAATATTTTTCTGAAAGAGTTAAAATCCTTGAAGATAAATTTCCAAGTCCATTGGCAAGTCCCGAGTTATACGCATCTTTAAATCTTTCAAGAGTAAAAGGGCTATCTTCAAAAGAGGAAACTTCGCGAAGTAAAAAATATCTCAGAGCGTCCGTGCCATATTCTTTTACAATATCTCTTGGGTCAACAACATTACCTAAGGTTTTTGACATTCTAATTCCGCCATCACCGGTAATAAAGCCATTTACAATTATTTGGTGCGAATTAGGCAATTCTGCCGCCATAAGCATCGCCTGCCACATTACAGACTGAAAACGAGTATTATCTTTACCACAATATTGAGTTGGGTTGCCATTTACCCAATATTTTTCAAAATTTTCCATATTGTCCGGCCAACCTAATGTAGATATATAGTTTATTAACGCGTCAAACCAAACATATATAACGTGGTCTTTGTCGTCTGGCACTTCTATTCCCCAAGACATTTTTTCTTTTAATCTGGAAATTGAAAAATCTTGCAAGCCTTTACTTATAAAATTTTTCATTTCATTTAGCCTAAAATTTGGAACCACAAAATCGGGATGTTTATCATAAAACTTTAAAAGCTTATCTCCGAATTCCGAAAATTTAAAAAAATAATTTTCTTCATCAATAAGTTCAATCTTTCTTCCGGGATGTAGCGGACATTCTTCTTTTTCGTCCAGTTCAGAATCTGTTTTTTCGCTTTCGCAACCTACACAATATTTTGCTTTATAGTTTTTTTTATAAATATAGCCATTATCGCGAACTCTTTTCCAAAATTCTTTTGTCGCTATCTTATGGTGCTTGTCTGTCGTTCTAATAAAATGCACGTCTTCGCTTATTCCAAACATTTTTAATTGTTCTCTAAATATTTTAAAACCCTGGTCAGTAAATTCTTTGGGGGTTAAACCTTTTTCAATAGCCTTTTCGTAATTTTTCTTTCCATGCTCGTCTGTGCCTGTATTAAAATAAACATCAAGTCCTGCAAGTTTTTTATATCGAGCAATAGAATCAGCACGCACAAATTCAAGCGCATGACCAATATGAAGCGGCGCATTTATATAAGGAAGCGTAGTGGTAATGTAAAAAGCATTTTTACTCATTTTTTATTCTACTAGAAGCTTTTTGTTTTTCAACATCACTAATTATTTCCATTAAAATTACAGCTACAGGAATAGCCAAGACAAGTCCCCAGATGCCACCTAACTTAAAGCCGATAACAGCCGCCAGAATTACAACTATCGGTGAAAGTCCTACAACTTTTTTAATAACAAGAGGAGCGAATAAAAAGACTTCAAATTGATGAATTATAAAATAAGCTCCAGCAACCAGAAGCGCATCTGTTAGTCCTCCAGAAAGATAAGTAAATGAAATTGCTGGAACAAGAGCAATTAAAGTACCATAAGGCACAATCTCCATTACTCCCGCAATAATAGCCAAAAGCAAAGCATATTGATTGCCGAGCAGTGAAAGAACTAAATAGGTAAGAACAGTTATAATAATTCCTAAAAGCATTTGTCCTTTTAACCAAAGAGCAATTTTTCTGCGTGAACGTTGCCATAAATCTACTATATATTCTTCATGTTTGATAGGTATAATAATTCGCAAGAAATTTTCTATTCCTTTTTCTTGAACTGAAAAATAAAAAGATAAAATTATCATTAAACCAAAATTAAAGATACTGCCAAAAGCAATGGAAATTGTTTGAAAAAATCCTCCAGAAAGGTTTGCTATAAAGGCTTTTGACGTAGCCAAAAGAGTAGCTAGAGATAAATTACTTGAAAGATTTGAGATAATTTCCTTTGCTCCAGAAAACGCCTCATTTTGAAAATAGTTCAAAAATAAATTATCTGGAACATAAGAAGATAAAAATGTTGAAAAATTATAAATTTCAGTTATTAAAAGTGGGGCAAAAAGGTAAAACAATCCAGCCAGTAAAAAAACTCCGGTAACATAAACGATAATTACAGCGAAAACTCTGCCAACTTTTATTTTTCTAAAATATGGGATTGACGACTCTACAAACGAAGCTATAACTATGGAGGTAAATATAACCAGAACTAAATCCCGCAAAAACCAAACTAAAAAAATACCAAGCGCAATAAGCGCGAATCGAATCATTGTGCCTGTTGAGATAGAAGTGGAACTTGTATTATTATTTCCGAGCATATAAACATATTACCACAGAAACAGGCAAATTAAAAATTTAAAATTTCAGGATTTTTAAAAATTGGGTTTTTTCTTTAAAAGGACCAATCAGGGCTAAATTGAGTTTTTTATTTTTAAATATATTATTGGCCAGCATTTTAATTTGTTCCGCCGTAACCTTGCGTATTTCATCTGCTTTTTCTTCCGCACTTTTGATTTCATGTTTCAAAAGTTCTTGCCCGCCGTAAAAATTAGCAATATCATCACTGGATTCCAAGGAGAGTTTCATATTTCCTATTAAATACTCTTTAACTTTATTTAATTCTTCTTCTGTCACTAGATTTTCTTTTAAAATTTTACATTCTTCTAAGACGGCTTTTATAACTTCATTTATTCTTTTGTTGTCAACGCCGGCGGAAATTTGAAAAAATCCGTGGTCGGTATAAGCATCATTATAAGCGCGCACATAATATCCCACCCCCATTTCTTCACGCAATTTTTGAAAAAGTCTTGAACTCATTCCTCCGCCTAAAATTCCACTCAAGATAGACAATAAGACATTTTTTTTATCAAATAAGTCATAGGTTCTCACCCCTAAGACAAAATGTGTTTGGTCGGTTTTTTTGAATTTTGTTAAAACTTTCGGTTTATCTTGACTCTCTGTTACTTTCACTTTTGGAGATTTCTGGCCGCGTGAAATTTTTCCAAAAATTTTATTTATTTCTTGCATTACCATCTTTTCAGCAACCTTGCCTGAAACTATTACCACGGTGGATTCCGGCAAGTAATGCATTTTTTTATACTTAATAAAATCATCTCGTTTCATTTTTAAAATATTTTTCTTCTCTCCTGCTATATTCCATCCGGCTGGCTGGTCGCCATATAAAAGTTCCATCATTAAATCCTGAACATGTCTGTTTGGAAGGTCTTCATACATATTTATTTCTTCGATAATCACTCCTTTTTCTTTCTGCATTTCAGATTCCGGAAAAGTAGAATTCAAATAAATATCCGAAACAATATCAAAAATCTTCTTAAAATGTTTTTCGTCTGATTTCGCGTAATATCCGGTATATTCTTGAGCCGTAAAAGCATTATATTGAGACCCAATAGAATCTAGCTCTTTTGAAATATCTATTGCTTTGGGTCTTTTGGTTGTCCCCTTAAAGTACATATGTTCTAAAAAGTGAGATAAACCATTTATCTCTTTTGTTTCAAATTTAGAACCTGCTTCAACTAGAACAAGCACTGTCACAGTCGGATTATCTTTCATTGGCACAATTACAACCCTCAGTCCGTTTTTTAGAACTTTTTTTATATATTTCATCCCATTAGAAGTAGTAAATCATTAGATTTCCAAAGTTAATTTATTAATAAACGACAATAAAATATATTTTCTTTAAAACCTTTTCTGTAATCTTAATTAACTGATGGACTTCTAACGGGACAAGTTTTAAATTCTTTCTTTCAAATAATTTTTTAGATTTTCAACTTTAATTCTTTCTTGTTTACCTGTATCCCTGTCGCGCACCGTTACTGTATTGTCAGTTAATGTATCAAAATCAATAACAATACAAAATGGCGTGCCGA
>JBBTUS010000005.1:12655-44294 GCA_038063635.1 Patescibacteria group bacterium
ACTGTATTGTCAGTTAATGTATCAAAATCAATAACAATACAAAATGGCGTGCCGATTTCATCTTGTCGGCGATATCGTTTGCCAATATTTCCATTGTCATCCCACATTACTCGTCCAAATTCTGCTTTAAGCGGAGCGTAGACTTTTGTATTTGCATATTCTACAAGTTCTGGTTTGTTTTTCAGCAGTGGCGATACTGCGCAAATAACAGGCGCCATTGAAGGTTTGAACTTTAAAAATACTCTAACATCTTTCTCGCCTGCCCCGTCGGAAGCTTGCTTTCCTTCGGGGTCTTCACAATAAGCAGAAAGCAAAAGAGCAAGAACAGCTCGGTCCACCCCAAAAGTCGGCTCTATGACATGAGGAACTATTTTTCCTGCCTTGCCGGCAGGCAGGTCTTCTTTTTCTTCATCAATATAATCAAGCTTGTGATTTTTTAAATCAAAATCAGTTCTGTAAGCAAGGCCAAAGAGCTCTTTTTGTCCAAAAGGATATTCAAATTCAAAATCAATTGTTCTGCTGGAATAATGCGCTCTTTCTCCGTCAGGAATTTCTATTTCATGCACCTTGTTCATATCTATTCCCGCTTCTTCCATCCAAGCAAGCATTTCATCTTTCCAATATTCAAAATATTTCTCCCAATCTTTTGGCCTGATAAAATATTCTATTTCCATCTGTTCAAATTCACGAATACGGAAAAGAAAATCTCTTGGAGTTATCTCGTTTCTGAAAGCCTTTCCTATCTGAGCCATACCAAAAGGCAGTTTTGGATGAAAAGCATCCACGGTGTTTTTAAAATTTACAAACATTCCTTGCGCTGTCTCCGGACGTAAATACGATGTAGCGCTTGAATTTTCTGATGCGCCGACTTTGGTAGTAAACATCATATTAAATTGTTTGGCTTCTCCTAATCTTCCCCCGCATTCTTCACATTTTGTTTTATTTTCAATCTGGTCAGTACGAAATCTTTTCTTGCATTTTTCACATTCTGACATTGGGTCTGCAAAATTTTCTACATGTCCTGCGTTTTGCCAAACTTCCTGGCGCATTAAAATAGCCGCATCAATGCCGTACATATCGCGGCGCGCATCCACAAATTTTTTCCACCAAGATTGTTTAAGATTATTTTTCAAAGCAAGTCCAAAATGTCCCCAATCATAAGTACCGGCAAGTCCACCGTAAATTTCTGAACCTGGAAAAACAAATCCACGTCTTTTGCAAAGAGAAACTATTTTTTCCATTAAATCATCATCTTTATTTTTTTCTTTTTTGTCTCTCATTGTTTTACTCTACTACTCTGTCTCCGCCTGAAGGAAAAGCTGAGTCATTTGAAAGTCTGGTGTTTAGTGATGTCTTATTTACCCGCACATCAACATTAGCAAAATCATCATGTCCCGTCAAAACTATATCATTTAAAATAATCGGCGCTGTTCCCACTTGAGAAGACGAAGGATTAAGAGCAACTTGAAAAAAAACTTCACGCCCGCCCCCAGTTATTCCAGTACCTCTTTGAATACTGCCGACATTCCATATTATTTCTTTTGTTGATGGATTGTAAGTTAAATCTTCCGATGACGGAGAAATAGTACCGACAAATCTCATCCATTGTGGAAAAGTGGAACGTATTTGTGTTTTTGAAATACTATTTGAAGTATTTGAAAGAGACCAGCTTATAGTATAAGTGGTTTCTTGTTCCACTTTTGGAGGAATCGGTCCGGTATTTAAAAATGGTCCAGAATAATACAATGCTTTAGTTGCAAGTCCAACATCAGAAATAATTCTGACAACTTTTGATTCTGAATTTTTTAATTCGGTAATAGCATTACCCTCAAGAGCTTGCTTGCCGCTTATAGAAACTTCTATATTAATAACTGGTTCGAAAAGCA
This sequence comes from Patescibacteria group bacterium, assembly GCA_038063635.1. GTDB lineage: Bacteria > Patescibacteriota > Minisyncoccia > Phycocordibacterales > UBA9973 > UBA9973. The sequence goes on from JBBTUS010000005.1 coordinate 14,542, forward strand.
TTCCATTTAAGTCTGAAAAAAGTGAGCTTGAGGAAACAGAAAATGAAACACTTCCAGATTCTCCCGGATTTACTTCCGCAAAACTATATTGCGAATTTCTATCCCAAATTATCGTATCGTTAGATGAATTATAAAAACCTTCTCTGGCAGAAATTGTCTTGCGATTTAAAGCATTCCCAGAAATTTTCGCTCTAATTTGCAGGTCATTTACTTTTGTTTCTAAATTATTCGTCCAGCGTATTTCACCTTGAATTGGTGTTTTTGTGTCTGTCGCATATTCTCTCTGAGATATGCCGTTTATTATTAATTGCGTTTCAATAAATGGTTTTTTAATTAAAATTGTATGTCCTAAAGAATTAAAGACAATGCCAATAGTCGTACTGTCAAAATCAGCCTGAACTCCACTGTATATGTGAAATGTTTTTTCTTCTCCATCTGAAACATCCAGCATTTTCCCAACGATAGAAATATTTCGTTCCGCTCCGGGAGAAAGATCTCCGAGACTCCAAATATTATTGCCAATAGATGGAGCGGGTTTTGCGGAAATAAATTGAAATCCTACCGGATAATCAAGCTTCATAAGTATTTTAGAAGATGATTTTGTAGCATTGAGCGTCGCCTTGATATTAAGAGTTACTTCTTGATTTGGACTTACCTCATTTGGCGCATCAATCGCAAGATTTATCGGGGCAGAACTTATCGTTACATCAAATATTTTTTCTTTGACAAAAATCGCATTTGACCCTTCAACTCTATATTCAAGAGAAATTCTTACTTGACTGACGCTTCCTTGTTCGCCAAAAAGAACAACTTTCATATTGTCTTTTTTTACAGCTCCAGCTGGAATAGTGCCAAATGAAACACGAAGTCTTTCCGTATCTTTTGAAATGTCCCCGGATGAACCCTTAGGATATTCAACCACTAAGTCGGCCAGCTCAAGCAAGGAATTATTTCTATTTGTTATTTCAATTTGGATTGGAAGTTCCTCCCCACCGGCGGTAAAAGTATTGCCGAGCACGGATATATCTATATTTTCGTTGGAAACAGTATTTCCTCCGGCAAAAAACATATAGGAAGCATATCCTACGGCTAAAACAAAAAAGACTATTGAAAAAATAAGAAACTTTCTAGGTATAGATTTTTTCATAAAAAATTTTTCTTGGTCGTCAGATTTAATTTCTTCTTCTTTCTCCCAGGAATCCGGCACTTGCTTGTCATTTTTATAAACAAAACTGTCATGATGTTCTATTTTTACTTGATAATTTTTACTGAAGAGTTTTGTCTTCATTTCTTCAATTCTATTTAATTTCTCTCTGTCTTCTTGAGGCATCCGTTTATTATACCACTTGAAATGATATTTAAAAATATCTTTATGGAACAAATAATTTAAAGATGAGTTTCCCCAAGCGCTTTATTTATTTCAGATAATATTTTTAAGCGACTTTTACCAACTTCAAATATCAAATCTTCTCCGAATGGAGATTTAATAATATTTTTAAGTATTTCATCGTCGCCAATATATCCTAAATTATTGAGCATGCGTAGAACGATTATGGCTTCAACATTTCGTAATTCTTCTTCAGTTTTTAATTTTTCTAAAATAATCAATCCGCTTAACAAATCTGCAAACAATTCTCTGTTTGTTTCCTCTCCGGCAAGCAAGCGCTGTAAAAGTTTTCCGATGTTTGCAAAAATTTTAAAGGCTTCATGATTTTTGGAAATATTATCCAAGATATTTGTTTTTGACGCGTTGGTTAATCTCCAAAAATCTTTTCCGCGAACTAAATCAATTTTTATGTATGAAAAATCTTGAAGCACAAAACGCAGTTTTGAAGATATTTTTCTTATTCCTTGAGCCGATGCGTAAACCATTCCCAAATCGCGGGTAAAAATAGAATAATATTTTCCGGCTTCTCCGAAATTTCTACTTCCCAATATTAAACCTTCTGTATGATAAATGTGATGCATTAAATTATTTTAACACATTATTTATTGTATTTTCTAAATCTCTTGGGTCATCTATTATATATGGAGGATTACCTTTTTCAAGTGTTTCTTTATCATGATATCCCCATAAAACTCCGATAGAAAGAACGTTGCATTCGCCTGCTTCGCAAATATCACCTAATGTGTCAGTGATATAAACAGCTTCACTTGAATTTATTTCATATTTTTCAAGTAATATTTTTATTTTTTTTATTTTACTTTTATCAAAATCCATACCCAAAATATCTGAAAAATATCCATCTAATCCGTCACGTTTTATTATTTTTTCTATAGAAGAAGTATGGGTTGATGATACTATGGTAAGAATATATTTATTAGCAATATCTTTTATTATATCTTTAAATATTTCTGGAACCTTGAGTTTGCGTGTATGAAAATCGTATTTTTCACATCTATCTGGATGTTCGCATTTTTCACTGCCATCAAGTCTTTTTGCATCAAATTTATTTCCATGATAAAAAGTTTTGAATTCATCGAGTGAAAGATTTTCATTAACTTCTTCGTATATTTTGTGATTAATAAAAAGTGTGTCAACTAAAACCCCGTCAAAATCAAATATGACTAATTTTTTATTTTCTAAGCTCATTTTTGAATAGAAATTTTAAATACTAAATCATCAACTTTTACTTCTTCACCTTTGTTGTCTAAAAATTCAATATTTTTAGCAAGAATAGTTTTCTTAATTTCAGATTCAAATTTTTGAACTAATTTTTTACCCTCGTTGTTCGTTTCAATAGAAAGAGATATTATATCGCTTGGAGTAAGTCCAATTTTCTTGCGCATATCTTGTAAAGCTCGGACGAATTCGCGATAATTACCTTCTTCTTTTAATTCAGGGGTTATTTTTGTGTCGAGATTTACTTTATTTAAACCTATTTTAACTTTAATTAAATAATCAATATTTTTAATATTTAATTCATCTTTTATTATTTCAATATACTCATTTGATAATTTCTCAGCTATAATCTCTATTCGATTTAGCGGCTGACGAACCTTAATCCCTGCTTTCTGGCGAGCCTCAAGACCAAGGGTAGTGATATTTCTAACTGTTTCCATTTTTTCTAAAATTTTTGACTTGTAAAACCATAAAAAATTGAATTTTTTTCTAGGCCAATTTGCCAAATGCGCACTCTCAACATCATTTTTAGTTTTTAATTTCAACCAAATATCTTCCGCTGTAAATGGCGCGAACGGCGCCATAATTTTAGCAAGAGTTTTTAACACAAAATACAAGGTTATTTTAGCCTCGCCCGACTGGCTACGGCCAAGGGCGTCAGCATCACCATTTTTAATTCTTTCTCTTGAACGGCGTAAATACCAAGTAGATAAATCGCCTATAAAATCCTTAATCGCGCGAGACGGTTCTAATAATCTGTATTTATCTAAATTTGAAATACAAATAACGTTTAATTCATCAAGTTTTGCCAAAATCCATTTATCTAAAATATTATTTGATTTTGGCTGACTGTTTTTTTCCAAATCTTTATCACGATACAGCTCATAAAAAGCCAAGACATTATAAAGCAAGCCAAAATACTGGCGATGAAGTTCCATTACGGTTTTTTCATCAAAGTTTTTTGATTCACCTGGTTGGTTAATTGAATACATCCAAAGTCTAAGCGTGTCTACTCCGTATTTTTCTATCATTATCCATGGGTCAATCACATTACCAATAGATTTTGACATCTTCTTTCCTTCCGCATCCAAAATATGCCCTAAACAAATAACGTTTTTATATGGCGCGCCTCTACCCATCAACACTCCGACTGCAAGCAATGTATAAAACCATCCGCGAGTCTGGTCTATCGCCTCTGCAATATAATCTGCCGGATATAAAATATTTTTTTCTTTTTCAAAAGGATAGTGGTCTTGTGAAAAAGGCATCGTGCCGGAATCAAACCAAACATCCATCACTTCTTTTACCCTATTCATTTCTCCCCCGCAAGCTTGCCCTGAGCCTGTCGAACGAGTACAAACAAGTTTTACTTTATCAATATACGGCTTATGCAAGTCCAATTCAAAATCATCATTATGAGAAAGTGGAATAAAAGGCAAATCTCGCAATTCTGCATTTTGAAAATGATTAAAGTGTTCATTGAATTTAATCACTTCATCCATATTTAATCCAAGCGCAATAGAAAACATGAGCTTGGATGGAGCATCATGAGTCACAATTAAAATATTTTTATTTTTATATTTTTCTTCAATTTCATAAAGAAAATTTCCAACTCTTTTTTTTACTTCAGCAAAAGATTCAGAACCTTCTGGCGCGGCTTTCCAAAAATGAGGATAATTATTCCAACTTCCCTCGTCAAAAGCGCCGGCATTTAATTCTCTAATTCTTTTGTCAAAAATTAAATTATCATTGGAAAAATTCAATTCATTTTTTATAACTTCCGCAGTTTCTTTTGTTCTCATAAAATCGGAGGAAATTATGAGATTAATTTTTTTACTTTTTATTTTTTTAATAGAATTCAAAACTTGTTTCTTTCCGTCTTCCGTTAAGTGGTCAATATCTTCAACTTTTGAGGATATTGTTCTAGTCAGATTGCTTTCTGCTCCGCCATGCCTGATTACAAAATATTTATTGCCAGATTTTTTGACTTTTTCTTTCAAATCTTCCATGCTCCCGATGACATCTTTCTCTTCACAATTTTCACAAATCCATACAGGCAAAGGAGTTCCCCAATAACGCTCTCTGGAGATTGCCCAGTCTTTTACTTCGCGAAGCCATTCGCCAAATCGCCCTTCTTTGGTATATTCCGGTTCCCAATTTATTTTATTATTTTCTGCAACAAGCTTGTCGCGAAGCGCCGACATTTTTACATACCAAGAATCACGAGCATAGTAAATAAGCGCAGTTTTACAACGCCAACAATGCGGATATGGGTGTTCATATTTTTCTTTTTTAAGAAGTAACCCACGATGAGCTAAATCTTTTATGATATCAACAGCCACTTCCTCGTCTCTGACAAATCGTCCTTCTAAAAATCCCGTACCAGTTAAAAACTTTCCATCCAGGCCGACTAAATGGTGTTTTGGCAAGCCAATTTTTGTTCCAAGTTCAAAGTCGTCTTGCCCATACATCACGGCAGTATGGACCACTCCCGTTCCGTCTTCGGTTGTTATAAAAGAAGCGGAATAAACTTTGTATGCTTTTCCCAGTTTTATTTTTTCGCCTTCCGAAATTGTATTTTGCAAATATGGATAAAGCGATTCATATTCTAAACCGATTAAATCTCTGCCTTTTAATTCTTCCACAATTTTTTGTTCTCCTTCTGCCAAAGAAAGTCGATTTTTGGCTAAAATAAAAAATTCATTTCCAATCTGAATTTTTACATAATCAATATTTTCGCCCACCGCTAAAGCCACATTGCCGGGCAATGTCCAAGGAGTTGTCGTCCAAGCCAAAATATAAGTATTCTCTTGCCCTTTTACTTTAAACTTCACATATACCGACAAATCTTTTACTATTTCATATCCTTGAGCAAGTTCATGAGAAGAAAGCGCCGTGCCACAACGAGGACACCAAGGCACAACTTTGTAATCTTTATATAGAAGTTTTCTGTCGCTAATGGTTTTAATCACATTCCAAACCGATTCCATGTAATTTTTGTCATAAGTTATGTATGGATTTTTTTGGTCTATCCAATATCCTATTCGTTCAGTAAAAACATTCCAAAGGTCTAAATATTTCCAAACGCTTTTTTTGCATCTTTCATTAAATTCAGCTATGCCAAATTCTTCAATTTCTTTTTTTGATTTTAAACCAAGTTCTTTTTCCACTTCCAGTTCTACCGGCAATCCATGAGTATCCCATCCAGCTTTTCTGCGAACATGATAACCTTGCATTGTTTTATATCGCGGGATAACATCTTTAAAAGCTCGAGCTTCAAGATGATGAATGCCCGGCTTGCCATTGGCCGTTGGAGGACCTTCATAAAACACAAATTCTCCTTTTGGTGAAGATTTTTCTAAAGATTTTTCAAAAATATTATTTTCTTTCCAAAATTGCAAAACTGCCTCCTCGCGAAGCGCGGAAACTGATTTCACCTCGCCAGAACCTTGTGTGGAGGCGGGCTTTTTTTCATCTTCATCCATATAAAAATCATTTTAACAAAATAATTGCTTTTTTACTACATTCTTTCCGGTGTTTCAATACCGAGAAGCCAAAGGCCATTTTTCATTGTTTGATAAAAAGACTTAACAATATTCAAATGATGAGCAATATATTTGTTTTCATTGTCTAAAATTTTTGTATTTCCATAAAAAGCATTGAAGGCGCTGGCAAGTTCTGTTAAATAAGTGGAAATATAATGCGGGGCAAATTCCTGATAAACATGATTAATAATTTCTGGAAATTGATAGAGCAGTTTTTCCAAATTTGTAATTTCTTTTGGAATTTCATTTTTATTTCCTGAATTAAATTCTTTGGATTTTTGAAGAATAGAATTTGCTCGAACAGCGGTATATTGCAAATAAGGTCCGGAATCGCCCTCAAATGAAATTGATTTTTCAAAATCAAAAATTATATCACTGCCAATCGAAGATTTTAAAATTGAATATTTCAAGGCTGAAATTCCGACAATTTTTGCGATTTCTTCTTTTTCTTTGTCGGAAAATTTTCGTTCAGAAATTTTTTCTTTTATAATATCCATTGAATCATAAATTAATGACTCGCCTGTTACAACATTTCCTTTTCTGGAAGACATTTTTATAGAGGAGGCAAGACCCTCGGCCGTAGCCCCCTCGGCAGTAGACCTACGGGCGATGCTATGGGCGATGCTATGGGCGATGCTATGGGCGATGCGCATCATTCCGTGAGTAATATGCTTCATTCTTTTTTCTAAGTTCGGATGCATAATAGAAATCGCTTTTTGAACAACTTTCATATATTCAGCTTGCTCTATAGCCGTCGTAACAACAGAAAAATCCAATTCTTTAGAAAATAAATTATTTTTTTTGAATTTAACCATTGTTAAGCCAAGTTCTTTCGTTTCATATGTCGGCAAACCATGAGAATTAATAAAAACTCGAGTGTGAAGCTTTGGGTCATATTTTTCTCCATGAAAAACAATTGCTCCGTCCGATTTTTCAAAAATTTTTCCGATATTTTCTCGGACAATTTTCTCTCCAATTGGAGCCATTTGACTCTCAAAATAATATTTATCAAATTTTGTTCCTAAAAGTTTATATAGTTCTTCAAAGGCATCAAGGGTTATTTTTCTGCCCCAATTATAAGTTTGATTTATTTTTTCATCGCTTTTGTTATAAATTTTTTGATTTATTTCATCTATTTCTTTTTTTGCATTTTCATCATTATCATATAAGTTGCTTCCCTTTGAATAACACTCGCCTATGTATTGCGCCTTGGCAGAAATTGAGAGATTTTTGTCCGGAAGGCCAAATTTAAAAAGACCATAAATTACCTTTGCAACATGCGGACCAATATCACCTTGATAATTAGCGCGAATTACTTTTGCTCCTGAAAATTCAAAAATACGAGAAATTGATTCTCCAATTGCATTACTCATAAGATGCCCAATATGAAAAGGCTTAAATGGATTTGGTTGAGTATATTCTATCATCACTTTTTTACCAGAAAGTATTCTACTTTTTCCCCAACTTTCTTTCTTTTTTAAAATTTCTTCTATGCTTTTTGTAAAAAAATCTCGTGACAAATAAAAATTTATAAAACCATTTTTCGCTTCGATTCGTTCAAGCGAATCGTTCTGAGCCTGTCGAAGAACTGCAACGATTTTTTCAGCAAGTTCTTTTGGATTGGCTTTAATATTTTTCGCAAGAGTCATCGCTATATTTGTAGAGTAATCTCCCATTTTTAAATCAGCTGGATGTTCAAGTACAATATTCTCAATTTTAATATTGAGATTTTCAAGAGCTTCTTTTATTAAATTTTTTACCTGTTCTTGAATCATTATTTTCTGCCCGTTGAACCAAACGCTCCTTCGCCCCGTGAAGAATTTGAAAGCTCGTCTGTCTCTTCAAGGTCAACTATTGCTACGGGATAAATTATTAATTGAGAAATTTTGTCTCCTTCTTCTATAATATAAGATTTATCTGATAAATTTACCAAGTGAGTATTATATTCTCCCCGATATCCGGCATCAAAAACTCCACCCATTATATGAAGGCCTGACTTTGAAATACTACTTTTATCTTTTATGACAGCGGCATATCCATTCTCAAATTCAAGCGCAAAACCATGCCACAATCTCGCATGCCCCATTGGGAGAATCGTTACTGTCTCCATTGCATATAAATCCATCCCAACATCACCCGGATGATGATATTTGGGCAACTTTGCATTTTCTTTTAATTTTTTTATCTTAATCTTCATGTTTTTTTTCTAAGGCCTAATGCCTGGCGTCTAAAGCCTATTTAATTACTTTTTTAACTTCTGCATATACTTTTTCGTGAACTTGTTCGCGTGATAAAATTTTTCCTTTTTCCGAACATTCTATTTTAATAAAATTTGGTATTTCTTTAATAAGCTTCAAAGCACTTTTTCTGGAATTTATAAGAAAATTTACATCGCTTTCGTGAACATCTTTTTTCTTCTTTAAATATTCCCTTTTCATTTTACTACTATTACGGCCTTTTAAAAGCTGGAGAATAATATTTATCGGCAAATTTAAATACAAAGTAACATCCGGTTTTGGAATTTTAAATACTTCATATTCCATCTGATTGAGCCATTTTATAAAATCAGCTCGTTTTTTAGCGCTTTTTATTTTACCGCCTTGGTGAATTTGATTAGCTGAAACATATCTATTGGCAATAACTATATAGCCATTTTTCAACCATTTTCTTATTTCCTCACTTGATTCCCACCTATCCGCCGCATACATTACGGAAGCAATTTTGGGATGAATATTGAGCCAATTATAATATTGCTCGCTTAAACAACGGCCAATAAATTTGCCAAAGAAATTTTTGTAATACATTGGAAAATCAACAACTTTTATTTTATAACCGTCTTTTTTAAGCCGTCTGTTTAAATAAGCAACCTGCGTTGTTTTTCCACTCCCATCTGTCCCGTCTATAACTATCAATTTCCCCTTATATCTTTGTTTTTTCATGAAATACTATTTTAATATAAATTCTGCTAATTTTTCTTTACAAGTACCATTTTGCCCTAAATGAAATATTCCAATTGTGTCTGAAACAAATTCTATGGGAAAGTCCATAGAAATTTTGTTTCCCTTTCCAAGACTTATATGTGGACTATACATATCTTTTGAATGTTCAGTATTAAAATTACTTACCCAATTAACAAGCCCAGAATCTTTTGAAACTTTTTCACTCTCATAAAACATTTCTGATGAGGCATTCCCATAAGATGCAATTTCTTCTAATACTTTCATAATAGAAAAATGTAAGTTTTTTATTTCTTGATTTTTTAATATTTCAAAAGAAGAATTATCAGCAACAAAACCAGAAATTGAAAGCTCTAACGGCTTAGTTTTTTGAGAAATATTTCCAATTTTATTTTTTAAATTTTCTAAACTATCTACAGAAACACATCCCATTCCTAAAGTAATATGAGGATTATATCCATTAGTAAAAGAAACATAATTAGAATTATCTAGCTGGGAGTTCACAAAAATATATTTCTCTACAACTTCTGGTGGTAAAAGTAAAACTATATCAATAGCTATTTTTTTATCTTTACTTATAACCATACTTTATAATTATACCTAAATACCTACTTATTTCCAAATACTACAAACTCTGCCATAGCAGAGTTTGTAGTATTTATTAAATTAATATATAATATTAAATATGTCTATGGTTAGAGAAATATTGGAAGAACTTTGGAATATAGAACTAAACTATAAAGGTGTTAGGGTTAATCTTTTTGGTATTCCACGATTCAAAAAATATCCCCAAAAAAGTTTTAGAGATACTATCGATAGGTTAACAAGAAATGAAATAATTGAAAAAGAATTAGCAGGAATCGTGCTATCAAAAAAGGGTAAAGAATATGTAAGGAAAAAATATGATTCTTTAAAACAATTTGAAAATCCAGGGAATCTTTCTAAAGATAGAACCCTCCTTGTAATGTTTGATATACCAACAGAGAAAAAAGCTCATAGAGAATGGCTTAGATGGCACTTAAAAAAATTCAATTATATAATGATTCAAAAAAGTGCATGGGTAGGACCCTCCCCTCTCCCTAAAGAATTTAGTGAATATTTAAAAAGTATAAAACTTGATAAATGCATTAAAATTTTTAAACTCAAAAAACCTTATAAATAAAACTACTACAAACTCTGCCATGGCAGAGTTTGTAGTAGTTTTATTTAATAGTATTTAATTATTTTTTACTTTTTGTCATAATAATTTTTTCCGGTTTTGTATGAATCTATTACAACAGCAGTTGGATAAAAAATTGGTGACGGAAGATTTTCTAAATCATACCACCCCCAACTATCGCATTTTTCTAATTCCATTATTTTTGGCTCGCCACTTTCCCAATCTGCCAATATTCCAATCAAAACATCCTGCCTGTTTTCATGACGATCTATATTTGCAACACATTGGAATTTTATATTTTTTATTTTTATACCAGTTTCTTCCAGTGTCTCTCTGATTGCGCACTGTTCAAACGATTCTTTATATTCTAAATGCCCGCCAGTAAGAGAATATTCTCCAGCCCCATGCGAACCTTTTCTTTTTCCAAGTAAAATTTTTCCATCTTTAAAAATCATTACTCCAACGCAAGCTTTTGGTTTTTTTTCTTTTTCTTGCATATTATTTAGTTCTTAATACTTTATCCATTCTTTTTGCAAGAGTAATCATATCTTTTTCTTTTTTCCCTCGAGTGGTCTCTGCGCAAGTGCCAAGACGAATTCCAGACGGGTCCATTGCGCTACGAGTTTCTCCGGGAATTGTATTCATATTTACAATAATACCCGCTTTTTCAAGCTTATTGCTTGCTTCTTTGCCAGGTAGGCCTTTGCCTTCCATCCATGTATCCATAAGTATAAGATGAGAATCTGTACCGCCTGAAATAATATGCCAGCCGAATTTTTGCAATTCTTTTGCTAGGACTTTTGCATTTTTTACCACTTGTTTTGCATAATTTTTAAAAGCTGGAGTGTCGGCTTCTTTAAGAGCCACGGCAACTGCTGCAATATTATTCTCATGGGGACCGCCAAAAAGTCCTGGAATTATCATTTTGTCTATTTTTTTATCTAATTCTCTATCGTCTTTTTTTACAAAAATAATTCCCTGGCGAGGACCGCGAAGAGATTTGTGAGTAGTGGTCATTACCGTATCAGCATAAGGAAATGGAGATGGATATGCTTCACCTGCCACAAGTCCTGCAAAGTGCGACATATCTACATGAAGAAGCGCGCCACAAGCATCAGCAATTTCTCTAAACTTTTTAAAATCTACAATTCTTGGATATGCGGTAAATCCACAAACTATGATATTTGGTTTTTCGGCTATTGCTAATTTTTTTATCGCTTCATAATTTATAACTTCTGTTTTTTTATCAAGTTCATATTGGACTGGCTTCCATATTTTACCTGTCATAGAAAGCGGATGCCCGTGAGTAAGATGCCCGCCAGATGAAAGTTTCATTCCCATTATTTTTCCTCCCAGTGGAACAAGAGCAGAATAAACAGCAAAATTCGCAGGACTACCGGAGAGAGGCTGAACATTTACATGCCAATCTGTTCCTTTTAATTTGAAAAGTTTTAATGCGCGCGCGATTGCTAAATTTTCTACTTTATCTATCACTTGATTCCCGCCATAATATCTTCTTCCTGGATAGCCTTCAGCGTATTTATTTGTAAGCTTTGAACCAAGAGCTCTCAAAACATCATCTGAAACTAAATTTTCGGAAGCAATTAAATTTACAACACTTTTCTGTCTTTTTTCTTCTTCCTTTATAAGCTTTTCTATTTGTTTATCTTTCATTTATGTATTATATCACACGTTAATAATTAGAAAATCAATAATAATATTATTGATTTTCTAATATTTTTGGAAATAAAACACAGGTTTTATGCCGTCAAACTCCATAACTATGGTACCTACAAGGTCTGTTCTAAAAATCTCTGTGTTGAAAGAAGACAAAATATCTAGTATTTCTTGATGTGGATGACCGTATTTATTATTTTTACCGTCTGATATTAGAGCGTAAGCTGGATTTATTGCTTGTAAAAATTCTTCTGAAGTGGAATTTCTTGACCCATGGTGTCCAACCTTTAAAATAGTACTGCTTAAACTTTCCTTTGAGTTATTTTCAAGAATTAACTTTTCCGTTTTTATGCCGGCATCTCCAGTAAGCATTATCGTGGTATCGCCATAAAATAGTTTTGCGACAATTGACCCGTCATTGGTCGGCCAAGCAGATACATCACGGTCAGGAAATATAATATTCATAACTGCTCCTCCTCCAAGGTTAATCCTCATTCCTTTCTTGACTAAAATTTCCGGAATATTTTTATTTTTTATTTCTGTTTTTAAATTTTGAAAAGTTTTTGAGTCGCTGGTAGTGCCAGATTCAAAAACTTTTCCGACTTTATAGTATTTTAAAACATCTAAAAATCCGCCGATGTGGTCTAGGTCTGGATTAGTTATAAAAATTGCGTCTATGCTTTTATCAAGTGGAGGCATTAATCGAGAAAGTTCGCTTAAAATTTTTTTTGGCGGACCTCCGTCAATAAGTATTTGCGTGCCAGTCGGCGATTCTATAAAAAGGGCATCTCCTTGACCGACATCAAGCATTGCAAAAGTAAATTTTCTATGTGAATTTTGCCAATCAATAAAAAACAGATAAATTACAATTATAAAAAGGGATACCGTAAAAATAAACAAGCCATATTTTTTACTATTACTTTGCATGTTATAATACTAACATGCAAACATTTACACAAAAAATTTTTAATATTAATAATTTAAAAGGTATTTCTTCTAAAAACATTGAGGAGCATTTAAAACTTTATGCCGGCTATGTAAAAAATACAAATATGCTTTTAGAAAAAATTTCCGAGCTGAGTAAGGACGAAACAACAAACGCTTATTTATTAGGTGAATTGCAAAGAAGATTTTCTTTTGAATTTTGCGGAATGAGAAATCACGAATACTATTTCGGTTCGTTTGAAAATGGATCTTTGCCATTAAATCAAAGCGGGCAACTTGCAATGAATATAGAAAAAAATTTTGGCTCATTTGACGCTTGGCTTTCAAGATTCAAAGCAGTAGCAATGACTCGTGGTATCGGTTGGGCAATTCTTTATTACGATAAAAAAACCAAACAACTGCTGAATCAATGGGTGGATGAACATCATTTAGGACAACTTGCGTCATTGTCCCCTATTTTATGTCTTGATATGTGGGAACATGCTTATGTATATGACTATCCAACTTCAGAAAAAAAGAAATACGTTGAAGCATTTTTTGAAAATTTAAATTGGTCAGCGGTAGAAAATTATTTTACTGAGGCTCAATAAAGAAATTTTTTATATTCCTTCCAAAAATTCTATAAATAAAATAGAGATAGATTAAAATCGTAAAAATTAGCGGAAAATTTGGAATAGAAAACGAAGAAAATGGAAGCTGAGAAAATAAACCAATGACAAAAAGTTCATAATGAAGAAATATGTAAGAAATAATTCCAAAAGGCAAAGCAAGCACACTGGAGATGAGACCAATCAGACCCGTAAAAAATCCAAGCGCCATAGTAAAAGGAATAAAAGGAAGAATTAAAATATTTGCCGGAAGCGCGACAACCGAAAATGTTCCCATTTTATAAAGAATAAAAGGCATTACAAAAATATAAGCCGCGCAAGTCACAGAGATAATATCTCGCAAGCCGAATTTTTTAGTAATCCATGTAAAATATTTTTCAATTTTTGGCGCAATAAAAATAACAGCAATCGTGGCGATAAAAGAAAGCTGAAATGATACATCATAGGCAAGAATTAAAGGATTAAAAAACACCATAAAAACACCGGCCAGAATAAGGGCCCGCGCGACATCATAATTTCTGCCAGTCGCGCGGGCAATCAACACAAGCGTAGCCATAATGCCCGCTCTTACGGCCGTAGTGCTGCAACCTGTCATTAAAATAAATAAAATTATTGTTCCTATGCCTGCCGCAATGCCAAAATTTTTCGGTAAAAAAGAAAATAATTTCATAATCCATTCTGCAACAATGGTTATGTTATATCCTGAAAGCGCCACAATATGTATCGTGCCGGTATTTATAAAACTTTGCCTAAGCGCTTGGTCAAAAGACACTTTCTCTCCTAAAATCAATCCTCCCATCAACAAACTTTCCGGTTCTTTTATTAAAAAATTAATTTTTTCTAAAAATTTTTCTTTTATAAAGAAAAGGTTGTTTTTGATTTTATTGCCATTTCCATGAGAAATAATCTGTAATTCGGGAAAATTCATTATATAAAAAATGCCGTCTTTTTTTAGATAATTTATATAATCAAATTCTTTTCCGTAATCTGTAATAAAATTTTCCGGTTTTTCCAATTTTCCCGAAAACTTCACCTCATCTCCATATTTATATTCTTCGGTAAAATCGGCTGACAATAAAATTTTAACTTTTTCATTTTCTTTTTCTGTTTCTATAATTAATTTTTGACTATTTTCTTTGATTTCCGGTTCATCAATAATGATTCCCAAAAATTCAACTTTTTGCCCGACTTGTAATTCAAAAAATGTCGGAATATTTACATCCACAGAATGAAATCTTAAAATCCCAAATAAAATTGCCAATACAAAAAACCCAGAAATCAATCCCCATTTATTTTTTGATACAAAACTAAAAAATAATATGGCAGCAAGAGCTGTTATGCAAAATAAAATAGTTATATAAAAATTTACAAAAAAGAATGAGCGAAAAAATACTCCAAAGACAAAACCAAAACATATTGCGTAGAATATTTTATCTCGCATTTAAAAAAATCTAAAATATAGAACCAAAAAGTTTCTCATAATTTTTTAAATTGCCGGTAAAAAGAATTGGACGTGATTGAGATGAAAAACCAGTCGCTATTTTATCGCATCTTTCATTTAAATGAATGCCTTTGTGTCCGGAAACTTTTACCCATTCTATTTCATATTTATTTTTTAAATTAGAATGCACTTTATAAAGAATTTCCCATAAATCCTTATTTAAAACCGGGTCGCCAGGCTTTGTTTTCCAATTATTTTTGACCCAAGCATATATCCATAAAGTTATGCCGTTTAATAAATAAGAAGAATCAGTATGAATAATTATAGTTTTGCTTTCTATTTTTCTTTTTTCAATTAAATGCAAAGCTTCAATAGCTGCTGTTATTTCCATTCTATTATTTGTAGATTTATTTTCTCTTCCTCCAATTTCAATAATCTTTTCATTATTTATTAAAACTACCGCTCCCCAACCTCCCGGTCCCGGATTGCCAAGCGAACTTCCATCGGTATAAATTATTATTTCATTTTTTTTCATCCCATTAGAAATTTTAATTAATAATTTTTATCATTGCTTTTCCCTTTAGTGAATTTCTAACGGGACAAGTCTTTATAGTATATCAACTATTCTTAACCTAAGCTCTTCTTCTCCTCTGAAACGAGATAAGTCAAAAGTAGCTAATAAATCTACGCTTTTTTCTTCAATAATAGGAATATCAAAAGAATCATTGTTGGAAAAAAATGAAATTCCTTTAGCTTTATTTTTATTCATATCAGAAAAAGTTATTTCTAAATGTTCTCCGGAACCATTTTTACCGAACTTTTTTATATTTTCTATTTTTATTTTTGGAAAAAGAAAGACTGGTTTGGGATTTCCAAGTCCAAACGGAGCCAGCTTTTCAATTTCACGCCAATTTTTCATACTCAATAAACTAAGGTCTCCAATAATATCGGCTTCTTCGTCTTTTTTTTCTATTTTGCGATTTACTTTATTATAAGAATCCAAAAGAGCTTCTTCCAAAAAGTGAATCTTTTCATTTAAAACACTGAAACCTCCGGCAAATTCATGCCCGCCAAATTCTATAAAGAAATCACTCACTTCTGTCATAAGTTCTACAATAGATACAGAACCATTGGACCTGCATGAACCTTTAATGCAGTCATTCTCGTCTTTTCCCCAGACAAAAACTGTTTTTTTATATTCATCCGATAGTTTTCCTGCTACCAGACCCAAAACGCCAACTCGCCAAGACGGATTACCTATCACTATCACTTCTTTCATTTCTCTTTTTTCAAATTTCTTTTTCACTTCACGCATAATGCCGGCAACTATTAATTTCCTTTCATCGTTTATTTTTGACAAATGCAAGGCCAGCGCGCCAGCCTTTCTCTCATCTGCGGTTGATAGAAGTTCATAAGCATGTATCGGGTCATCCATTCGAGATGCGGCATTTAATCTTGGGGCTACCATAAAACCAATATCGTCTTCAGATAAATATCTCTGGTCTATTTTCATTTGAGCCAGAAGTTTTTGCAAACCAACACGAGGAGATTTCCTTAATACTTTTACTCCAAAACTGGCAAAAGCTCTATTTTCTCCCGTCAGCGGCACCATGTCAGAAAGGGTTGCCAGACCGGCCATATCTAACATCCATTTTTCCCAACCATTTTTTATTTTAAAATATTCACCATATTTTTTTATAAATCCTTGTACTAATTTAAATACAACTCCGGCGCCACATAATATTTTTTCAGGATAATTATCCACTTTTGGATTTAAAATAGCATAAGCATGGGGAATATTTTCATGAGAAATATGGTGGTCTGTGATTATTACATCAATACCGTCAACCTTGGCTTGAGCAACTTCATCAACAGCCGTAATGCCAAGATCTATTGTAATTAAAAGTCTCACTTCATTTTTTGTAAAATCTTTGATGGCAGACATATTTAGTCCATAACCTTCAGAGTTTCTTTGCGGAATATAAATTCCATAATTTTTATATCCAATTTTTTCCAATAAATCATGTATTATAACAGCGCCGGGAATGCCGTCACAATCATAGTCGGCATAAATAATAATTTTTTCTTGAGCCTCTATTGCTTCAAAAATTCTGACACAGGCTTTTTCCATATCTTTCATTAAAAATGGGTCATAAAAATCACGCTCATAGTCTGGGTTTAAAAAAATTTCTGCATCTATTTCTTTTTCTATTCCGCGATTTTTTAAAAGAGTTTGAAGAAGTTCCCCGTATTTTTCCATCCTGTAGTGAAATTTCAAATTGTTTTACTTTCTCACAAAACAATTAAAAACTTAAAATTAAATATAATAACAATATCGACTATTTCCCGTATATTTCACTTGTGGATTTGAAATTCTACTACGGGATCCATTTGAAGATTATATCATAATAATTTTTTTGAATTCTGCTTGACTTTTAATATAATTGGTGTATAATACTCTGAGAAGCAACATATTGTTCTTCATAACCTTTAAACTCGTATAAAAAATGGCCAAAAAAACTGTAGTGAATTGTACTCCCATTTTGTGGAATAACGACACTTCTCCGGTGCTTGATAAGCTTTATCGTTTTCCAAAAACGATAAAAACGCAAAGTCTCTACGCACAGGAACAGATAGGGAAAGTAGAAATAGAAAAAATAAGAGATTTCGAAATTGCGCGCTTAGTTGATATCGACAAAAGAACAAAAAAATATTCTTTTGTTGGTCATAAAGTAATTAAAAAAGACGGTTCCAGGTGTAAAAAAAACAGCCGAAGAAAATATTTCTTTACTGTGTCATTTTCTGAAATGAAGGAGTTATCAACGAAGCAATTAGCTTAGTCGTTCATAATGCGAAGACCTTACAATTGTAAGGTCTTTTTTATTTCCAAAATTTTGATATTATAGAGATACCTGTCCCGTTAGAAATTCAAGGGACATGTTATAATAATTACGTTTACTAATTTAAAATTTTTAATGGAATGGAAAAAGAAAGCCCCGCACAAATTTTTATTAATATGGGGTTAGAATAATTCTATATGGAGAATAAAAATAAAAATTCAAACGGGGCAAGCTGTATTTTTTGTAAAATAGCGCAAGGAGAAATACCCTGTGATAAAATTTATGAGAATAAAAAATTTTTAGTTTTTCTTGATATTAAACCAGTTTCAGATGGACATCTTTTAATAATACCTAAAAAACATTTTACATGGATGCAGGAAGCGGATGACAAAACAATAGGAAACATATTTAAATTAACGAAAAAAATTATGCTGGCGCTTAAAAAAGCGCTACTATGCGATTATGTTCAAGAATCTGTAGTGGGAAATGAAATACCTCATTTTCATATACATCTGATACCAAGATATAAAGGAGATAATTTTAGAAATTTTCCAACAAAAGAATATAAAAAATTAGAAGCTAAAAAAATAATAAATAAAATTACCCAAGCGCTTTAATGCCCGGTAAGCGCCATGAATGAATAAGAAAATCCAAATTTGTGGCAATATCATATAGAGTATCTATAAAAAAATTAAAAAGAAAAAGGGTTTTAGATTCAAAGAATCCAAAACCCTAAAATTTTTAGCGCCTCAGTTTACGCAGAAGCGAAAAACAAAAACACGTTGATTTCCTCCCACCAATCGTAAGAGTCTAAATTGCTCGCGCCGAGAGCCCATCCAGCCTCATCCCAACCCACACTTACGGCAACTATTCTAGAAGCAAGTTCCACATGAAAAATATACACTTTATATTTCCACAATTTATACTTCAGAATTTTTTTGCCAAATTTTGGACTGATTATGAGCAAATATAATACTGCCCAAAACTGATTTAATTCCATTGGCAGTGAACTTACAGCATTCAGGATTGCGGTATCATTCATAGCTTTTGGTAAAATATATTGTTTTAAGAAAGGGAAACCAAAAGCATTAATTGATACAGTTTTTGCCTGTGATGGCGTCCATAACCAATTTTTGAAGTTGTCTCCAAAATTTTTGGGAATCGATTCTCCAACTTTCTCCTGAAAGACCTTGCCAACAATAAAGCTTTCTGTTGAAGATTCTCTTTTTAGAACTTCTTTAATGAAAGTTTCTTTTTGTTGATAATTTGCTTTTAAGAAAGCCTCAAAACAATCAAAAAATTGTTTGTCATTGTTTTTCATAGCGGTATGAATTTTTTCGCTATAATCCTTTTGTAGGCCGAACACTCTGTTCGGGTCTACACCGATTGTTTTACTCATCAGTATAAAATATTTAAAAGAACTACTCGGTATTTTAAGTCCACCTTTCAATTCTCGGACCTTTAATTATCTGCCATATTATAGCATATATAAATAAAAAATGCAAGCTTTTTGCTCTGCATTCAACCTTGAAAAATAAAATTACCCAAGCGCTTTAATGCCCGGTAGTGTGCCATTGACAAGAAAATCCAAGGTTGCTCCTCCTCCGGTAGAAACAAATAAATTAGGTTTTAGTTTATAGTTTTTAGATTCTAGTTTAGACAAAACACTTACAAGGTCGCCACCACCAATAATAGTTTTTGTATTAGACTGCAATACTAATATTTTAATAATTTTTTTTGTGGCAACATCACCGCCAGATTCATATTTTCCAAGCGGACCATTCCAAAGAATTAATTTAGATTTTTTAATATATGGTTCAATCATTTTAATTGATTCTTTCCCGATATCTAAAATGGTTTCGTTTTTTTTTATTTCACTAACTTTTTTATTAATAAATTTATTTTTAGAACTGACTACCACGTCAATCGGCAAAATCAATTTCCCTTGTCCGTCCATAGCTTTATGCAAAGGAGAGTTGTTTTTTAATATTTTTTCTATTCCTTTTGAATCACTGACCAAAGATTTTCCAATCTCAAAGCCTTTGGCTTTTAAAAAATTATTAGCCAAAGCTCCGCCAATAAAAACATTATCGGCTGATTTTAAATATTTTTGAATCAATGGCATTTTAGTGGAAAATTTCGCGCCTCCCAAAATAAATAAAAATGGTTTCTTTGGTTTTTTAAAAACAAGGGATAAATTCTTCACTTCTTCTTCTAATTGAAGACCGGCGTAAGAATCTAAAAGTTTTGGAAGTAAAACGATAGATGAATCTTTTCTATGGGAAACAGAAAAAGCTTCATTTACGTAGAAATCTGCCAGTTTTGACAAATTTTTTGCAAAATTTTTATTTAAAGACTGTTCCCCTTTGTCGTTGCGTAAGTTTTCAAGCAAAATAACATCTTTGTTTTTCATATTAAAAATAGCGTCACAAGCAATTTTACCAAAAATATTTGGAACAAATTTTGCTTTAATAAATTTATTCAAAGCAATACCAACCGGCAAAAGACTTTCACCGCTCGTGCCAGAGGCAGATAAACCTTTGCCTAAATGGGAAATTAAAACTATCTTTGCGCCTTTGTTTTGTAAAAATTTAATTGTGGGTATTGCTTTCTTTATTCTAAAATCATCTTCAACTTTGTCATTTTTAATAGGAACATTAAAATCAACCCTGACTAAAGCAATCTTGCCTTCTATGTTTTTTAATTTTTTAATTGATTGCATTTTCCGTAGTTTCAATTATTTCTAAAAATTTCTTCGGATCTAAGCTGTCACGGCCAAGAAGAAAACCTTCCGCTTGTCCTTCTTGCAAAAAACCAAAAACATTTTCAGGGTGAGCTGAACCGCCATAAATTATTCTTAATTTTTCGACTGTTTTAGCGCCAAATTTATCACTTAAAATTTTTCTAATAAAAATACTCATTTCACGAAATTCTTCTGGAGTAGCCTCACGGGTGGCATCCTTGCCTATGGCCCAAATTGGTTCATAAGCAATAATAATTTTTGAGATTAAATTTTTAGAAATTCCATTTAATCCTTCTTCTATCTGAATTTTAACAAAATTTAAATATTCATGATTTTCATCTCGAACATTTTCCCCAAAACAAACTATAGGCGCAAGTCCCAAAGAAAGTGATGCTTTTATTTTTTTATTTACATCGGTATTTTTTTCTCCCAATGCTCTTCTTTCAGAATGTCCCAATATCACGTATTTAATTCCCGTATTGGAAAGCATTTCGGCTGAAATTTCGCCAGTAAAGGCGCCTCTTTCTTCATAAAAAGCATCTTGCGCGCCTATAAATATTTTTTTAGCCTCGCCTGCGCTGTTATCTCTAAGGGAAATTTTTTTTAGTCTTTCCAAATACAAAAACGGCGGACAAATTACAATTTCTGTTTTTTTAATACCAGAAATATGTTTTGTTATATCAATAAACAATTTTTCCGCTTCTTTTAAAGATAGCGGATTCATCTTCCAATTACCAACAATAATTTTCCTTGCTATTTTTCCGGACATGAACTAATTGTACCACATATTTTATTTCTCTTTCCAGCCTTCTATCCCCCATGAACCAGAGGGACCGCTTGTAAAATTAACATTTATTAATCCACTGCCATAACTAATGCCGACATTTTGCTTTAACTCTATTTTATTTCCTACCGCTTCTTTTACTCTGGCATTATTACTAAAGTAGACCGTGCCTTTCTGCGCATTGACGATTGAAATAGTTGAATTATTGCTGACTTCAGTTGCATTGTTGCCATTACATGGACTACCGGATATGCTTGCATCACAAGTGCTATTTGATAAAAACAATATATAACTGCCAGCCGTTCCTGAATCTTCAAAAATAACATTATTGTTGATAATTATATAACCATCAGATATGATAATCCCCGATGTTGCTCCATATGAAGAATCCAATTTTACTGTCTTGCCAATGTTAATTATAATATTACCTGTCACGTATATAGTATTTGCAATAGTAAGAGTACTGTCTATTGTTAAATTACCTATTATTTTTCTTGGACCTATTGTTGTAGGCGTAGAAATAATTACATTACCGTTCGTCGTTCCACCAGCAGTCGCATCAGCTTTCCATTTAGAAATATTATCATCGGATATTGGCAAATCTTGAGCCAGAGGGTCATCTTTTGATGTATCACAAGGTTTATTGTTTCCTGACCCAGTCTGGCAATAAATATTTCCTGTAATAGTAGAATCTGTAATATTATGGGAATTTGCATCACCAGTACCGCCATACCCTATACGCATATTTGAAATTGACCCGGTAGCGCCGGCCACAAAGGCATCACCTGTAATATATGCGCCATTTGAACCCACAATGTTCCCATTTGAATATACGCTGCCGGTTACATAAGAATTATTATGAAAAACAAAACCGCCTTGGCCCGCTTGTGTTCCATATTTAAACACAACACCATCTCCAGCTTGAGCTGTAAGACTAATTTTACGTTGATAACTGGATACATCGGCAAAAGAAACAATCTCTTTAAGATTGCCTAAAAGGGTTGTAATTGTTGTATTGACTGGATTAGAATTAAGAATAATTGTTTCATTCTCTCCTATTTGTTTATTTTTAGATAATCGATAAAATGCGTCTTCAAGGCCGGACTCAGCCAAAAAAAATGATTTTTTTGAATCTAAATTCATATTGGCATTTTTAAATTCACGAATTGACGGTGAAACAAGACCGAAGATTATGGCCAGAGAAATAAAAAGAAAAAAAACAATAAATACCAGCATCGCTGCGCCACTTTGCCTGTCGGCCGGCAGGGATTTTTTATTAATTTTTCTTTTCTTTAGCAGTTCTTTCATTTTTTTAATTTAAAATTCATAATAGTTTTAATAAATGCCGCGAAGCGCAACTGTATCATAAAAATCTTGATTGCGATTGAGCGAGTCGTGATTGGACTTAACTGTTAAAAATATTTTAACTGCTACGCCTTTGGCTGTGTCTATTTGAGTAAAAGCAAGATTAACAACTGTTATATTTTGTGTATTTAAATTTCCCGTAAATACATCATTTTCTAAAAACCTAATATCTGAACCGGAAAATGAGAATTCTGCAGTTTTATTCGTACCAACATCATCTGTAGTATTAAGTTTTAAATTATTTGTACTTATTGAATTTATACCATAGGCCTGCCTAATTTCTCGAGACATTCTTTCCATTGCATTTCCGCCTTGCATCAACTCTACTTGTATTATCGTTTCTTTGAAAGCTTTAGTCATTGTAATCATCGCATTAATTACGGTAATAGAAAGAATCGCAAAAAGAGAAATATAAAAAACAGTTTCTAAAAGCGTATAACCGGAATTCATTTTTTTTATCAGATGAGTCATGAAAAAATATCCATTATATAAAAAGACAAAGTCTTATTTACAACCACTCCGGCTTCAGTCCAAGATACAGTTATGGTAATTAATTTTGTTCCAGCATCATTTATTCCAGAACTTGCAATATCCTCAGTAGACTCATTACGATTAACGCTGGCCACATTTACTTTGCGTGTAAAAATTCCCACAACAGAAGGAGTAGTAGATAAAGTCCAAGACCCTGAAAAAAGAGGATAATAATCGGTTGCGTTAACGAGACTGGAAATATTATTCCATGAATTATCTCTAAGAATACGCACCGCCTCAGCTCCTTCTTCCAATAAAAAAGCTGCTTGAGAGATATGCAGCGCTTGACGAGACACATAAATAGACTTTTGAGCGACAGACATTACGGCTAAAACTGAAACAACAATAATAGAGGCCGCCACTATTATTTCAACCATCATAAACCCGCCAGTTTTATTATTATTTTTATTTAAGATTTTTCTCATTGTAAAAATTAATTTATACTAACTGCGCCAGTGGCGGAAATCGTAATAATTTTTGAAACGGAAGATATTGAAACAGTTATCGCGCCAGTCTTGTTGGGAACGCCAGAAAGACGATTAAAATAAATATCGCCGGATGTTCCACTCACACCAGCTAAAGTAACATTAGAAATACTGGCTGGTGTTACAATATTTATTATTTTATTATTTGCATCACTCTCCAAAAAAACCGTGCCTTTAAAAATTATTATTTTATCCGATTGGAAATGCACACCATATTCCGAAAAATTCACCGAAGCTAAACTTTGCGATTGCGCGCCATGAAGCGCTGATACAATATCTCCTGTTGCATTTTTTAGCGCTTGATTTTCTTTCATCTTTGAAAATTGCGGAAGCGTAACTGAAGCCAAAATGCCTATTATAAATAAAACTATCACTAACTCAATAATTGTTATTCCTTTTTTATAAAATTTAGTCACTTTATTATTTTATATTATCTAACACTGAATATAAAGGTGAAATCATTGAAATAGCAAAAAATCCGACAGCAGCGCCAATAAATATCATTAAAACAGGTTCAATAATAGTAGAAAGATTTTTAGTTTTATTTTCTATTTCCGCTTCATAGAAAGTGGAAATTTCCAACAACATATCTGAGAGCTTCCCCGTCTCCTCTCCAACTTGAACCATCTCTGACATCATTATCGGATAAAGGTCTTTATTTTCCAAAAAAACTTCTGAAAATGGAAAACCTTTTTCTATTTCTTCTTTGGCCTTTCTTAAAGCTTTTTTGTAGTAAATATTTTGAACAACCTCTTCAGTAATTTCAATAGCCCGTACAATTGAAACACCAGAAAGTAAAAGTGATGATATTGTGCGGGCAGTGCGGGCAGTATTTAATTCTTTTGATAAATTGCCGATTATTGGAATTTTTAAAATAAAAAAATCAATGTATTTTTGCGTAAATTTCGCCTTAAAAAGCAAAATAAGTCCGGCAATAAATCCAATTATCAAAACAAAAGATAAAATTAAGTATTCTGAAAAAAAATTGCCCAGGGCTATGATAAATTTTGTCGAAGCTGGCAGTTCTACTCCAAGTTCTTTAAAGGTGTTAGCCAAGGTTGGCACAACAAAAGCAAACATTAAAACACCTATTAAAATCATAGCAGAAAGAATCACTCCGGGATAAATAAGCGCTCCTTTCACTTTTTTGGTTAGAGAATTCGCCTTTTCCAGATTTGCTCCAATTTCAGAAAGAGAACCGGATAAGTTGCCTGATTCTTCGCCCGCTCGAACCATTGATATAAAAAGATTTGAAAAAACTTTTGGAAATTTTGAAAGCCCGGAAGAGAATGCGCCACCAGTATCTATTTCATGTCTTAAAGAAATTAAAATTTCATTTAATGTGTTATTTTTTGTTTGTTTTTCCAAAACTGATAGAGCGCGGCTCAGCGATAGCCCGGCCTTGAGCATTCCACTTAAGTTTTTAGTAAAAAGAATTTGCTCTTCAATTTTTACTCTGGAAAACATATCTTGAAATATGGCCGAGAAACCAAAAAAGATGTCCTTTTTCTCCTTTATGGATTTAGGAATATTTCCATGAGATTTTAACTCGCGAGAAAGAGAAAAACGGTCTGTTGATTCCATTGCCCCGTTTAATATATCTCCGTCTTTTGTTTTTATTTTATATGAGAAAAGCATGGCTAATTTTAAAAGAGTGAAGCGACTATTAAAATTGTCACCCCGCACATAACTCTACATTGTTTATATTATTATAATAATTTCTTTTATTGATTTTAACAAACATATATTTTTAAAGTTAAATATAAATTATGTGCGGGGTAAGGAAAATCATACTCGCTACGCTCATTGATTTTCACTTACTCCGAAACAACCCGCAGGACTTCCTCTAAGCTAGTTTGTCCTAACACTGCTTTATAAATTCCATCTTCTAACATTGTTATCATGCCTTCCTTTTTTGCTTGCGCTTCTATCTGGTCTTCAGAAGCTCCATTGACAATCATTTCTTTTATAGAAGCTGTAACTTTGAGAACTTCATGTATGCCAACACGACCTGAGTATTCATCGACAAATTCTGAACTCTTGACCGCTTTATAAAAAGGAATTTTTTCCCAAGTATTATTCTTGCCTATAATATTCTCATTTTTTAATATGGAAAGCATGTTGTTTAAATCAATAGTTTTTGATAAATCTTTTAATTCAGAAGGCGATAAAAAATATTTTTCTTTATTTGCGGTAAGTTTCCGAACCAACCTTTGAGCGATAATAGTTTTGACGGTTGAAATCAGCAAAAAGGGCTCAACTCCCATATCAATCAATCTTGGAATTGCTCCTGAAGCAGAATTTGTGTGAACCGTAGATAAAACCAGATGCCCCGTCAGAGATGCGTTGACTGCCAGTCCGGCTGTTTCTTTATCACGAATTTCTCCCACCATCACGATATCCGGGTCTTGTCGCAAAAGTGAACGTAGTCCATTGGCAAAGGTCATTCCTATTTCAGGTTTTACTTGTGTTTGATTTACCCTTGGCATTTGGTATTCAATTGGGTCTTCTATTGTAGAAATATTCACTTCCGGCTTATTTAAAATATCAAGCATCGTATAAAGTGTCGTTGTTTTTCCAGAACCTGTCGGACCTGTGGCTAAAACCATGCCGATTCTTTGTTTTAAAGAGTCATGAATTCTTTCCAGCCCTTCGCCATGGAAACCTAATGATTCCAAAGAAAATCCATAAGAATTTTCTTTTAAAATTCTTATGACAGTTTTTTCTCCAAAGAAAGTTGGCAAGGTAGAAACGCGAAAAGAAACTTTTTCTCCATTTTGTTCTATTTTAAATCTGCCGTCTTGCGGTAATCTTTTTTCATCAAGTTTTAAATTTGCTAAAACTTTTATGCGAGCCGTTATCCCCGGCGCGGCGCTTTTATCTAAAATCATAGCGTAATGAAGAAGACCGTCTATTCTATATCTAACGGTCAGGTCATTTTCCCCGGGCTCAATATGAATATCGGAGGCATTTTGTAAAATTGCGTGAAAAATCAAAGAATCCACAATTTTAACAACCGGCAAATCTTCCGCCATTTCTTTTAGTTCCGCTTCAGATTTTTCTCCTTCTTCTTTAGATGAATTTTTTATTGTTATAGATTCTTTTTGAATAATATTTCCAAATTCAGCTTGCAAGCTTTTTCTGTATTGAACAAGAGCCGACCTAATTGAAGCAGTGTCGGTAATTCTAGGTAAAATTTTTAATCCTGAATGTTTTTTAATAAAATCAGTAACTGACATATCATTAATGTCAAGCATTGCAACTTCAAGGCCTGTGTCAGTTTTTTTATAAGCAATTATATTATTATTGCGCGCGATAGGTTCAGGAATAAGAGAAAGTATGGGAAAATCAATTTTCTGGTTAATTAAACTGACAAAAGGAATTCCTAAAACAAAAGCTTCCATGCGCCTTAAATCAGCTTCAGAAATTTTCCCTTCTGAAAGCAGAACATCACCGAGTTTTTGATTATCTTCTTCGGCTTTTTTTTCCGATGCTTCAATATCGGAACGTGAAACAAGATTAGATTCTAAAATAATTTTTTTTAATTGTTGTTCATCAATTTGCATCCCGTATATTATACCAAAAAATTCCTTAACTAGGGAATTTTTTGGCAAAGTAAAACTCTATTTTTTATATTAATTTTTAATTTTCTTTAAAGATTGGATTTTTCTTGATAGTCACGCTGACGGTCGCTTGGTCTGACGCTTGCTCGCCCCGAATAGTGTTGACGCAAGAAAGGTTATAAGTCTTAGGCAAAGAAGCCGGAGTAACTATTCGGCTGCCAGATGTCGCGCCACGGCCCAAGAAAAAGTCTGAGATGCAATAGTCAGCGCTGGTTGAAGACCAGGTCAGAGTGGAAGATTGTCCTTGATTAATGGCAGTAGGATAAGCGGAAATAGTTGCCGTTGGAGAAGGGATAACCACTACTGTCACATTCACCCAAGGGCTGCAATTATTTGTTTCATTTGATTCATTAATGCTGCCAACCATATTGACATTATTGTCGGCGCAAAATCTGACAGAACGCGTTCCAGCCGAACCGGTGAATGTGTATGAATAAGCCGCCGTGTCTGAGGCGCCAGTGGCTAGAGTTCGCATAGGAGAGGGGGTTGAGTAAATTAGAGGAGTTATTGGACCTGAACCGCCTGCCCCGGTTGCCACTTGGAATGAATTGTAGAAAGCATGGTCAGTTATACCGCCAGAATTTGAAATGACTGAAGTAAAATTCATAGGTGTACCAATCACAGCAGTTGTTTGGGCGGGAGCTGAGGCGGTGAGATCAGCCAGTACAACGATAGGAGTAGATGCACAAGTAAAGCTACTATCTATTGAACTGCTATATGCGCCACTTGATAATCTAGTGTGAATCCATGCAGAATAGTTGTGCTCGGGAGTTGTTGCCAAAGAAGTAGCAGGACCTGTGTCGAACACATTTTCTGGAATCCAACTTGAAGGGTAAGTGTTAGTGGTATTAT
Organism: Patescibacteria group bacterium; assembly: GCA_038063635.1. GTDB lineage: Bacteria > Patescibacteriota > Minisyncoccia > Phycocordibacterales > UBA9973 > UBA9973. The sequence goes on from JBBTUS010000005.1 coordinate 42,720, forward strand.
CCTTAATTCTAAAATATGATAAAGAATATCCTGAAGGAAGAGTCCAAGAAAAAGAAGCTGTAGCGCCGGATGAAGAACAAGAAGATAAGAAATTCGTTGGAGGAGGAATAGGTTGTGAACATGATGCATTTGTGCCGCCATTTGAGCCATTGCAAGTCCACGTCCAATTGGGAGAACTTTCCGCATTACTAGCGCTTGTTCCTGCATTACAATTATAGTGAGTTGCTGAACAGGAACCGTTGATAACTGGTAAAACTGTCACATTAACCCAAGCGCTACAATTGTTCGCTTCACTTGATTCAGCAATACTGCCAACCATGGAAGTATTATTATCGGCGCAAAATCTAACAGAGCGCGTTCCAGCCGAACCGGTGAATGTGTATGAAGCGGTTGCAGTGGCTGAAGCGCCGGCGCCAAGGGCTGGCATTGGAGATGGAGTTGATAAGATATTGGTTATTGTTCCAGTTCCAGATGAACCTGTCGCCGCTTGGAATACATTATAGAAAGAAGTTCCAGTTGTGGTATTGCCATTGTTAGTGATACTGGAAGTGAAATTAAGAGATGTGCCAATTACAGCGGTTGTTTGAGTGGGAGCTGAGGCGGTGAGTTCGGGGATAGGGGCGGCGGCGACTGTCACATTCACCCAAGGGCTGCAATTATTTGTTTCATTTTCCAGACGAATCGGTTCAAACTTGGATGATTCAGCAATACTGCCAACCATGGAAGTATTATTATCGGCGCAAAATCTAACAGAGCGCGTTCCAGCCGAACCGGTGAATGTGTATGAAGCGGTTGCAGTGGCTGAAGCGCCGGCGCCAAGGGCTGGCATTGGAGATGGAGTTGATAAGATATTGGTTATTGTTCCAGTTCCAGATGAACCTGTCGCCGCTTGGAATACATTATAGAAAGAAGTTCCAGTTGTGGTATTGCCATTGTTAGTGATACTGGAAGTGAAATTAAGAGATGTGCCAATTACAGCGGTTGTTTGAGTGGGAGCTGAGGCGGTGAGATCGGGGACAGGGACTGCGCACTTATGAATTTCATAAAGATTAGCTTGGTCATAAGGTGTAAAGTTAGTACATGTAATACCCCATCGGCTTGACGATATGTTGTACCATGTTTTATCTTCAGGTACAGTGTAGCCAATTTGTGTACGGTTTTCCCAGAGTCCTTGAGATAGATTAAGCGCAAACGGGATGCCGGTGCAGTTGGAACCGCTGTAGTACCAAGTGGTTAGTGTTGGAGTAGCTGAGCAATCAGGAATAGGAGAAACCGGCATCATTACCGTATAAGGAATGGAAGCTGACTTAGTGTTTGTAATTGTAAACAGAGCGTAAATAAACTTGGTAATAGCAAAAGTGGCATTATAATCGCCGGGGGTGGTTTCAACAGGAACATACAGAATCCATGGCGATCCATCACACTTTTGTACAGCTTCTTCACGAAAAATATTATATTCTTTCCCCGCTATAGTTATTTTTCCGTTATAAAAGGCTATACCATCACAGTAATTGCCTGATACAGACACTGTAGCTTTCGCTGTTTCTCCAATCGCATATCTTGTTTTATCAAGAC
>JBBTUS010000006.1:0-2907 GCA_038063635.1 Patescibacteria group bacterium
TCTGTTTTAGGCAATAAAAATCCAAAAGCTTCTTTGCCGGGAGAAATTATTTCAAATGCAGAGTTTTATTCCTATAATTCCAAATATATAGACAATAAGTCGGTTTCAAAAATTCCTGCAGACTTGCCTCAAAAAACAATAAAAGAAATACAAAAGACGGCCGTTAAAGTTTTTAAAACTTTAGAATGCGAGGGTATGGGCAGAGTTGATTTTTTCGTGACAAAAAACGGCAAAGTTCTTGTAAATGAGATAAATACATTGCCGGGATTTACTTCCATAAGCATGTATCCGAAAATGTGGGAAGCAAGCGGGCTTCCATTGCCAAAACTTTTGGATGAATTAATCAATCTAGCAATTGAAAGATTTGATAGGGAGAAAAGATTAAAAACGACTGTTGATTAAATTTATGAAGAAAACCGAACTTTCTTATATAGAACTATCTAAAAAAAACCTAATACATAACTTTAAAGTTTTAAAAAGTATCACAAAAAATACTAAAATTATCGCGGTAATTAAAGGTAATGCTTATGGTCACGGGCAAAATGAAATCGCTAAAATTTTAGAGCCCTATGCGGATTATTTTCAAGTAAATAGCATTCTTGAACTTAGATTATTGCGTAAAATAAGCCATAAAAAAACATTTGTTTTAGGTTATGTACAAAAAGCCGACTTATTTGAAGCTATAAAACTTTGTTGTATTTTATCGGTTTTTTCAATTGAAAAATTAAAGGAAGTAAATGAAATAGCTAAAAAATTAAAAATTAAACAGAAAGTGCATGCGCCAATTGATGCCTATCTGGGAAGAGAAGGATTTTTGAAAAATGAATTAACTGAATTTTTTAAAGAAGTAAAAAATTGCAGAAATGTAACTCTAACTGGAATTTATGCGCATTTTGCTAATATAGAAGATACCCGCCCGACTGAACAGTCGTTCGGGCGGGTAAATAATTTTACTCATGCCAAAAAACAGATAAATAAGTACGAGGAAACCATAAAATTAGCAAAAAAAATGGGATTTAAGCATCTGCAAACACATATTTCTGCAACTTCCGGACTTTTAGTTTATGAAACCCGCCTGCTCCCGAAACATCGTGAGGGCGGGCAGGAAAATAAAAAAATAAATGATTTTGTTCGTTTGGGAATAGGAATATACGGCTTATGGCCTTCAGAACATATAAAATATTTATATAAAAACAAAATGGAGTTAAAACCGGTGCTTTCTTGGAAAACAAAAATTGCCCAAATTAAAAATTTACCAGCAGGTCATAATATTGGATACGGTTTGACTTACATGACCTACGAACCTATGAAAATTGCGGTCATACCGGTTGGTTATGCCGATGGTTTAGATAGGGGATTATCAAATAATGGAAAAGTTTTAATTAAAGGCACGAAATGTGAAATTTTAGGGCGTATAGCTATGAATATGTTCGTGGTTGATGTAACTCATTTAAACAATGTAACCACTGAAGAGGAAGTCGTAATAATCGGCCAACAAGGAGACCAAGAAATAACAGCAGAAGAAATAGCCAAAAAGATTGATAGTATTAATTATGAAATTGTCACTCGCTTAAGTCCCTTATTGCCAAGAATGGTTGTTTAAGAAGGCGGGTCCACGAGGATTCGAACCTCGGTCAACGGTTTTGGAGACCGCTATTCTACCACTGAACTATAGACCCATATCCCAACAAAGTTGGGATACAAGAATGTAAGAAAATATAAATATTATTACATTCTCTAGAACCAGCTTTCGAAAACTGGTTCATAAAAAATAAAGAACATACAGTAAACATTTACTGCCCAATTATTGTAACATAACAGAAAAAATTAAAAAAATTATTTTTTATTTTCTTTATGCTTAGTATTTTTACGACACCATTTACAATACTTTTTTAGCTCTATTTTCTTTGTAACAAGCTTTTTGTTCTTACTAGACCAGTAATTGATCCTTTTGCAAGTTCCGCAAGCAAGTTTTATAAGTCTATCCTGTGACATAAGTATAGAATAATATAAAATCCTTTAAAATGCAACCCAAAACTAAAACAAGCTTGGTATCGGACAGGCTTATATTAATTTTTCCAAATTTATCTTTTTAGACGCATCAAACCAAATAATTTTTTTGTCTCTTTTAAACCAAGTCATTTGGTGTTTGGCATATTTAATAGTTTCAGTAATTACTCTCTCCTTCGTTGGATTAAAATATTCAAAACCAAATTCTTTCAATCTTTTTTCCGATATGCCAGATTTTTTTAATTTTTTTATTTCATTAAGTAATCCATCTTCAAACATTTTCTCCACTCTTTTTTCTATTTTCTGTTTTAATTTATCTGTTGGTAGATATAAACCGATTTTTATAAATTTATACGGAGGTTTAACCTCCGTAATTTTTGGAGTTTTGCCGAGAGCTTTTGCGATTTCAATTGCTCTTATTAAACGCACCTTGTTTTGAGGGTCAATATTTTTAGCTCTTTCGGGGTCTAATTTTTTTAATACTAGGAATAATACGATCGCTGACTTTCTAGTAAGTTCTTTTCGTAGCTTATTGTTTGGCGGAACTTCTGGAAAAATTATTCCTTTTGTAATTGCATCAATATAAAACCCAGTGCCTCCGCAAATTATTGGCGTATAACCACGAGCTAATATTTCTTTTATTTTTTCCTCCGCTAGTTTTTTATATTCTGCAACTGTAAATTTATATTTTGGACTTACTACATCAATCAAGTGGTGAGGAATTCCACGCATTTCTTTTTTGCTAATTTTTCCTGTACCAATATTCAGTCCTTTGTAAATTTGTCTAGAATCAGCAGAAATGACTTCGCCCTTAACTTTTAGGGCAATTTTAACAGCCAAATCACTCTTTCCAGTAGCTGTTTGGCCTAATATCACGATAACTTTCTGCTTTTTCAT
>JBBTUS010000006.1:3007-79923 GCA_038063635.1 Patescibacteria group bacterium
CACTCTTTCCAGTAGCTGTTTGGCCTAATATCACGATAACTTTCTGCTTTTTCATTACTTCAAAATTTTAATATCTGCGCCGATGGAATTTAAGCGTTTTGCTATTTCTTCATAACCGCGATTAATCATATAGACATTGCGAAGTATTGATGTACCTTCGGCAGCAAGCATTGAAATAAGAATTGTCATAGAAGGACGAAGAGCTGGTGGACAAACAACTTGTGCAGCTCTTAAGGGTGTACTGCCTTGAATATAGACTCTATGCGGGTCAGCCAAAGTAATATTCGCGCCTAAACGATTTAATTCGGTAAAATATATTGCGCGATTTTCATACACCCAATCATGAATCATGGTTTGACCTTTTGCCTTAATAGCGATAGGCACGAAAAAAGGCAGATTATCTATATTTATTCCGGGATAAGGATTGGAATGGATTTTATCAGCTAATGCTTTCAGCTTGCTTGGAAAAATTTCAATATCAGCCAGCTTAGTGCGACCATTGTATGAATAATATTTTTTTAAGATTTTAAATTTTAAATGCATCCTTTTTAATTTTTCTAATTCAAGAGAAAGAAAATCCATCGGGCATCTGGTGATAGTGAGTTTTGAATCTGTGACAATACAAGCAGAAATAAACATCATAGATTCAATTGGGTCTTCGCTATTCCAATATTTAACATTTTGATTGATTTCTTTTACTCCATGAACAACTAAAGTAGAAGTGCCAATGCCGTCTATCTTTACACCTAGCGTTTCAAGGAAGAAACAAATTTCTTGAACCATATAATTGGCGCTAGCGAAAGATATTGTGGTCTGGCCTTCAATCAAGCTTGCAGCGGTTAAAACATTTTCACAAGCAGTATCTCCGGATTCATACATTACAATGTTTGCCGGTTTTAATTTTCCTGCGCTTATTTCATAATTTTGCGCTGTAGTCTTTATTTTTACGCCCAATTCTTCTAGAGCATAAGTATGGGCAGCAATCGTGCGTTTTCCAAGATTGCATCCCTGCGCGTGGGGTATTGAAAAAGAAGAAAAAGCGTGAATTAGCGGACCGATTAGCATGACAATAGAACGAGTTTTTATAGCGGATTCAACATTAATATTTTCCAATTTAAATTGTTTTGGCGGGGTGATGACAACAGTATTTTGATTTTGCCATTTTACTTGCGCTCCGATACTTTCAATAATTTCTATCACTCTATAAACTTCTTCAATTCGAGCAATGCCGTGCAGGGTAGTTGTTCCTTTATTTATTAAAGAAGCGCATAAAAGTCCAACAGATCCATTTTTGGAAAAATTTGTCATGATGCTTCCGTGTAATTTTTTTCCGCCATTAACTTGAAAATCACTTGAACTGCTATTGATCGATAAAATATTATGCTCTAGAACATCGCTTATTTTATTTAATAATTCAGTAGTAAAATTTTGTTCGCCTTTTTCCATTCTAGCCACTGCGCTTTGAGAAGTAAAAAGTTCTTGAGCAAAATCATCTTGAGTCATGCCTTTGCGCTCGCGAAAATTTTTAATAAAAGCTCCAATTTGTTTTTGTTGTGTATTAGCCATATGAAACAGTATATATCATATGTGATATAATGCAAGTGCCGGGGGGGAGACTCGAACTCCCAAGGGGTTGCCCCCGATTGATTTTGAGTCAATTGCGGTTACCAATTTCGCCACCCCGGCAATTAACACATTTTACACAAAAAATATAATAAAATCAATTTAATAAAAATTTTTTTTATGTTAGAATAGATTCATGTCTAATTTATATTATAATTCCATTTTCTGGATTGATACCGACAAAATAAAACCAAATCCATATCAGCCAAGGCGAGATTTTGACGAAGCTCGCTTGCGCGATTTAGCTGAATCTATTAAACAATACGGTGTTTTACAGCCTTTAACCGTCTCCAGAGTTGAAGTAGAGAAGGAAGATGGCGGATTTATGACCGAATATGAGCTTATTTCAGGTGAACGCAGGCTTCGAGCGGCAATTTTAGCCAATGTATCTCAAATTCCAGCCATAATTCGCGAGGGAGATACTTCAATGATGAAACTGGAGCTGGCAATTATTGAAAATTTGCAACGAGAAGATTTAAATGCAGTTGACCGCGCCAGAGCTTTTTTCCAACTAGTCAGCGAATTTAAATTTACCCACAATGAGGTGGCAAAAAAAATGGGCAGAAGCAGGGAATACGTTTCCAATTCTTTAAGAATTTTGTCGTTGCCTGAAGAAATTTTAATTGCATTGTCAGAAGGTAAGATTACTGAAGGTCATACCAGACCGATACTTATGCTGGCAGACCATCCAGAAGAACAAATAGTTTTGTTTAAAGAAATTGTTTATAAAAAAATTACGGTTCGTGAAGCGGAAAAATTAGCCAGAAAGATTGCCTATGACCGTGTACGCAAAAAAGAATTTATGCCAGACCCGGAAATAATTGAACTGGAAGAAGAATTCCAGGAAAAATTAGGCACTAGAGTCCATATTGATAGGAAAGAATTGGGAGGCCAGATTAAAATAGACTTTTTTTCAGTTGAAGATTTGCGCGCAATATTAGACCAAATTAATAAATCAGATGTTGAAAAAAGTCCAACAGAACTGCTTGAAAAACATATAATGAATAGTGAAAATGAAGTAAAGCAAATAAATCAAGAAATTACCCTAGTAGACGATAGAACAGATGATGAAAAAAAAGCAGACGAAACAAATCTTTACGACCTTTCAAATTTTTCTCTTTAGTTTTTAAGATTTATAAAAAGTCCAATTAAGAACGGCCAAAGGACTTTAATTTAGCTAATAAGCTATTTTTTTCTAAATAAGACCTTATGTGTTTTTTTGCATGTGAAGTCTTAACGTATTCAAGCCATTTACTGGATGGATTTGCATTTTTTTTTGTAATTATTTCCACAATATCGCCATTTTTTAATTTTTCACTAAATGGCATCATTTTACCGTTTATTTTTATTCCAGAAATATGATTACCTATGTCCGAATGTATTAAATAGGCAAAATCTATAGGACTTGAATCTTCCGGCAAATCGACAATATCGCCAGTCGGCGTAAAAACGAAAATTCTATTGCTAAAAAAATCGGTTTTTAAATGTTCCAAGAATTTATTTGGCTTATCTGAAAGGTCTTTTAGATTTTTTAATTCTTCTATCCATTCAAACTTTGCTTTATCGGAATAAATCTTTTTATTGTCAGCTTTTTCTTTATATGAAAAATGCGCGGCGATTCCATAAGCTGATTCATCGTGCATTTCTTTGGTTCTAATTTGAATTTCTGCAATTCCACCTGAGCCTGTAAATATAGTGGTATGAATGGAACGATAACCATTCGGTTTAGGCACAGCAATATAATCTTTGATTCTGCCAATTAGCGGTCTCCAAATAGAATGGATAATGCCTAGAATTCTATAGCATTCTTCCACTGTTTCAACCACTACCCGCAAGGCTACTATGTCGTATATTTTTTCTATATCCATATCGTGACGCAAGAGTTTTTTATAAAGACTATACTTATGCTTTATACGATAATCAATTTCAAGAATTTTTATTTTTTGTCTTTTTAATTCTTTTACAAGCTCTTCTTTTATTTCTTCTAAATATTTTGTATATGGTTCTTTTCTTTCGTTCATTATTTTTTCAACTTCTTCGCATTCTTTTGAAAATACATAAGGGAAAGCGATATCTTCTATTTCTCCCTTGAGTTTCCCCATTCCAAGACGATTTGCCAGAGGAGCATAAACTTCTATTGATTCTAGGGCTATTCTTTTTTGTTTTTCTACCGGCAAGAATTTAAGTGTTTCAAGATTGTGCAATCTGTCTGCAAATTTAATCATAACTACGCGCAAGTCTTTTGATATTGCAACAAAAAACTTTCTCAAACTTTCTACATGTCTGATGTTTCCTTTATATTTTAAAGCTCCAAGTTTTGTTACCCCTTCCACTAAAAAGACAATTTCTTTTCCAAATTCTTTTTCCATTTCTGTTTCAGTAACACTCGTGTCTTCCAGCACATCGTGCATAATGCCTGCGGCGATAGTTTTTGTATCCATTCCAAATTTAGCCAAGTTTTTGCCGGTTTCAAAAGCATGTTCAAAATATGGGTCGCCATTTGCCCTTTTTTGACCGGCGTGAGCATATTCCGCAAAAAAATATGCTTTTTTAATTAATTCTTGTTCTTCTTTCTTTATTTTTTCCTTAATTAAATCAAAAATTTCCTGAACATTTGACATAATTAGGATTATAGCATTTATGCCAAGTTTGTTTAGTTTAACTTATTTTATTTAATTTATGCGGATTATGCATTTTACAATTTTTATTACTACAACGTTCAGGTATGGTTTTGGTGCCTTCCATCATTAATGACCCACATTTATCACAAATATTTCCGGTAGGTTTTGCTTTGATGGCAAATTTACAATCAGGATAATTTGAACAAGAATAAAAAATCCCAAATCTACCGCGCCTTTCGCTTATATCGCCTTTTTTGCAAAGCGGACATTTTACTCCGGTTCTTTTTTTTGCTTCTTCAGCTTCATCTTTTTTAATAAATTTGCATTTTGGATAACGAGAACATGAAATAAAAGTTCCTGTTCCATCGCGTCTTTCTCGTATAACGAGCTTGCCACCTCCGGCCTCGCCCGTGGCCGGTCTACGGCCGAGGGATTTTCCCCCGCCTGCAACGCTATGCGTAGCATTGCGGGCAGGTTTTTTATCCCCGCATTCTGGGCACATTTCCCCGGTTTCTTTTGGGCCTTTTAGTTCTATACCGTCTAACATTAATGCGCCATTGCAATCAGGATATCTAGAACAAGAATAAAATTTGCCTCCGCGCGCAAGTTTAATAATCATTTTACTGCCACACTTTGGACATTTAATATTTTCTGGCGCATCGCCTAAATTTGTCGCTTTCTCCATTTTTTCTTTAGACTTTACATCTTTTTGAAATGGACCGTAGAAATCTCTTAATGTTTTTTCATATTCTCGTTCGCCTCTGGAAATTTCATCCAGTTTATCTTCCATTTCAGCCGTAAAAGTATCGCTAATATAATGTGAAAAATTATTTTCTAAAAAAGAAGAGACAACATCGCCAACATCAGTCGGGAAAAGCGTTTTGCCTTCTTTATTTACATATTTTCTTTCCTCAAGAGTTTTCATAATAGACGCATAAGTGCTAGGTCTGCCGATACCTCGAGCTTCAAGTTCTTTTATAAGCCCCGCTTCGGTATACCTGCTTGGCGGTTCAGTAAATTTTTCTTCTTTTATTAAATCAATTAATTTTAGATTTTCTCCTTGTTTTACTTCCGGTAATTCAACATCTTCTCCGCGAGCATCTTGGTCAACTAAAAGCCAACCGGGGAAAAGGACCCTTGAACCGGTTGCAGAAAAGTCCGGTAAATCTTTGTGGTCTTCTATGACTGCCGAAATTTTTGTTTTTGATAATCTCGCATCAGACATTTGTGAAGAAACAGTTCGTTCCCAAATAAGTCTATAAAGTCTTGTTTGCTCATCCGTGCCGGCATTTAAATTTTCTATATGTGTAGGACGAATAGCTTCATGCGCTTCTTGAACATTTTTTGATTTAGTTTTATAAATTCTGCCTTCAGCGTATTTATCACCGTATTTTTTATCAATAAGCGACAATATTTGAGCTTGCGCTTGTGATGACAAGTTTGTACTATCTGTCCTCATATAGGTAATATGGCCAGATTCGTAAAGTTTTTGGGCTATTTGCATAGTGCGAGAAGGCGAGTATCCCAATCTTGAACTTGCGGTTTGCTGTAACGTTGAAGTTGTAAATGGAGCGCGAGGCGAACGTTTTTGCTCAGATTCTTTTATATCACTTATTATCCATTTGCCTTTTTTACCGGCATCAAGAATTTTTTCTACTAATTTTTCACCCGTCTGCTCCCGACTATTCGGGAGGGCGGGCAGGTCTTTTATTTCTTTTGAACATTCTAAAAAAAGTTTTTCCTTTTTTTGTGTTTCAAAATTACCGGAAATTCTCCAAAATTTTTCCGGAATGAATGCGCGAATTTCTCTTTCGCGTTCCATTATTATGCGAAGCGCCGGAGATTGAACGCGTCCAGCTGAAAGCCCATAACGGACTTTTTTCCAAATTAATCCCGATAAATCATACCCGACAAGCCTATCAAGCACTCGGCGAGCTTCTTGAGCTTTTACTAAGTCTTGGTCTATGTCGCGAGGATTTAGCAGAGCTTCCTCCACCGCTTCTTTTGTGATTTCATGAAAAGTAACACGTTTAATCGGAGCTTTGATTTTTTTATCTTCATCCAGTAATTCTTTTAAGTGCCATGATATGGCTTCTCCTTCGCGGTCTGGGTCGGTTGCAAGTATTATCGCGCTCGCTTTTTCTGAAAGAGATTTTAATTCGTGGACTACTTTTTCTTTTCCTTTGGAAATTTCATATTTGGGAATAAATCCATTTGGAATATCTATTGCATCCTTATTTGATTTTGGTAAATCACGAATATGTCCGACAGATGCGCGCACTATAAAAGAATCTCGATCCGCCCTTGAATTGGCGGACAAGTATTTCTCAATAGTTTTTGCTTTTGAAGGCGATTCAACGATTAATAATTTCATATTTGCTAAGTATTACACGAAAGTTAATTTTTTGGCAAACTTTTATATTTTTAATTCAATCTTATTTCTCCAGATATTTTTCTGTTGAAAAATTCTGTTGAGCTCGCCTCGCACCGTCGTGCTCCGGTCTTGCGATTAGGTATTTAACCTAATCTCACCCAATTCCTCTTTTATTATTCCTTTGATTTCCATTACGGAAAGCAGGGAATTTGCGTCTGAAATTTTCATTTTCATTGCGCGAATTAAATCATCTCTAGGAATTGGCTCGCGAAGCAAATTAATTACAATTTTTTCTTCTTTTGATAAATCCTCAAAAAGTTTCGCTTGCTTGTCTTCATCTTTTTCTTTTTCAAAACCTAATGCTTCCAATACATCTTCAACGCAAGTCACAGGCGTCGCGCCTTGGCGTATTAATCTATTTGTCCCTTTTGAATTCGGAGAAAAAACTGACCCGGGAACTGCCAGCACATCTCTATTGTATTCTGTTGCCAGTCGCGCGGTTATTAGAGTTCCGGATTTTTCCTCGGCTTCTATAATGAGTACGGCGCGAGAAATTCCCGCCATCAACCTATTTCGCATTGGAAAGCTCCATTGGGTTGCCTTAAAATTTGGTTCAAATTCTGAAAGCAAGCATCCGCCATGTTCTAAAACTTCTCGAATTAATCGCACATTTGTTTTTGGATACATCGCTTCATCGGAAAGTCCTGAACCCGGAAAAACTATGGTTTTTAATCCAACCTGCATAGCCTTTTTATGCGCAATAGTATCTATTCCCATGGCAAAACCAGAGATGATAGCTATCGGATAACCTTTAAGTCCGGCTATAATTTTTTCACATATTTCTTTTCCATAAGAAGTATATTTTCGCGACCCGACAACGCAAAGATAAATTAAATCTTCTTTTGGCAGGTCTCCGATTATCCAAAGGTCTTTCGGCGGTTCCGGAATTTCAAAAAGAGCCTTAGGAAAATTTTCTGTTGGTAATTTTTTAATTTTCATATTTAAAGTCTTCACATTATAACAATATTCATATATAATATAAAATATATGTTAGATATAAAATTTATTCGTGAAAATAAAGAAATAGTTCAAGAGGGCGCTAGGAAAAAGCGAGTTGATATTGATATTGAAAAGCTAATAGCGCTAGATGACCAGCGCTTGAAAGAACTAAAGGAAATAGAGGAGCTGCGAACTGAACAAAATAAAGTTTCAAATAATATTGCGCGCGACCAAGATTCAAATCTTAAAATTCAACTGATTGAAGAAATGCGCGTTGTTAAAGAGGATATTAAAAATAAAGAAGAAAAAACAAAAGCTACTATTGAAGAATGGCAAAAACTGATGCTTGAGGTTCCAAACATACCAGACATCTCCGTACCTGAAGGAAAAAGTGAAGAAGATAATCAAGAAATAAAAAGATGGGGAGAACAAACAAAATTTGATTTTGAACCAAAAGACCATCTTGAATTAATGACTAAACTTAAAATGGCTGATTTTGAACGCGGAGTAAAAGTACACGGATTTCGCGGATATTATCTTATTGGAGACGGAGTATTGCTCAGTTTTGCGCTTTGGAATTATGCATTAGAATTTTTCTCAAAAAAAGACTTTAATTTAGTTATGCCTCCAGCAATTGTAAAAAAGAGCAATTTTTATGGAACTGGCCATTTGCCATCTAATGTGGATGACCTTTATTTAACCCAAGATGGCGATGGATTAATTGCTACTGCTGAAATTCCATTGATGGCTTTTCATTCTGGAGAAATTTTACCGGAAAATGAACTGCCAAAAAAATATCTAGGTTTTTCTCCATCGTTTCGCCGAGAAGCTGGAGCCTATAGCAAAGATGTAAAAGGACTCATTAGAGTTAATGAATTTTTTAAATTTGAACAATTAATTCTTTGTGAAGCCGACCATGATATATCAGTTAAATTTCACGAAGAGCTCAATAGAAATTTTGAAGAATTTGTTGAATCGCTTAATCTGCCTTATAGGACAATAAGCGCCTGTGGCGGGGATCTTGGTCGTGGACATGTCAAAATGTATGATGTAGAAGCTTGGATTCCTAAAGAAGGCAAATATCGCGAACTTGGTTCTGCTTCATATTTTCATGATTTTCAATCTAGACGCTGTAATATCCGCTATAAAGATAAAAGCGGAAAGATAAAATATGCTCATTCTCTTAATGCGACAGCTGTGGCTACTCCGCGTATTCTTGTATCAATCCTTGAAAATTACCAACAAGCTGACGGTTCTATAAAAATTCCAGAAGTTTTGAAAAAATACATGGGAGGCAAAGAATTTATCAAATAATTAGGTATTAGGGACTAGTGACTAGTTGCTAGAACCTAGAAACTAGAAGCTAATTCATGAAAAGAAGTTTTATAAATTCTCCCAGTGTCGTAGAACTTAAGCGTAAAAGATATAAAGTTTTTAAAACAAAAATTATTATTTGTTTTTTTGTTTTTTTAATTCTTGTTGTAGGACTTTCTTTAATTTCCAGAATTGATAAATTAAACATAGACAAAATAAATGTCTCAGGTAATAAAGTTATAGAAACTAAAGATATAAAAGAAATAGCAAATAAAGAATTAGTTGGCAATTATTTATGGCTTTTTCCAAAAACTAATTTTCTAATCTATCCACAAAATAAAATAAAAACAGAATTGATGAGCAAATTTAAAAGAATCAAGAATGTCTTTGTAAATGATATAAACATAAAAACTTTAGAAATTTATGTGTCTGAATACGAAGGGAAGTATCTTTATTGCGGAGAGATTACTCCGCAACTAGATAGCAGAAGCCAGCAAAAATGTTATTTTATGGATTCTAATGGGTACATTTTTGATGAAGCTCCATTTTTCTCCGGAGATATTTATTTTAAATTTTATGGTCTCGCTAAAGAAAATAATATAGGAAATTATTTCAATCCCAATGTTTTTACTAAATTAATTCAATTTAAAGAATCTCTGATAAAAATGGATTTGAAACCATTATCTATTTGGGTAAATAATGAAAATGAAATATATGTAAATTTATCTACGCTGGGACTTGCATCAATTAATCCATCAATAATATTTAAATTGGATTCGGATTATGAGAAAATAGCCGAAAATCTTCAGGCAGCAATAACAACTGAGCCACTAAAGGGAAAATTAAAAAATAATTATGCTTCATTGCATTACATTGATTTAAGATTTGGAAATAAAGTATACTACAAGTTTGCCGGACAATAACAATAATATGAAAAATTTTTTGGGAAAACTGTCTAAGCCATTCTTTTGCCTTGCGCCGATGTCGGATGTCACCGATATTGCTTTTCGCTCAATGTTGGTAAAATATGGTAAGAATAGAGAAAACAAAAATAAAATTGTTTTTTGGACAGAATTTATCTCAGCTGATGGTTTGTGTGATAAACTCGGCAGAAAAAAGTTATCACATATATTAAAATTCAAAGAAAGTGAGAGACCGATTGTGGCTCAAGTTTTTGGCGCTAATCCTGAAAACATGAAAAAGGCTTGCCAATATATTGCCAGTCTTGGTTTTGATGGAATAGATATAAATATGGGTTGTCCGGATAAATCAGTGGTAAGTCAAGGCGCCGGGGCAGGCTTGATTAAAACTCCACAACTTGCAAGAAAAATTATACAAGCAGCTCATGCCGGAATAGAGTCCGCTGGAGAGCATATCCCAGTATCAGTTAAAACAAGAATTGGTTTTAACCCTCCTTCGCCTAAAGGCTTCGGACAGGCAAGTAAAGAAGATTATTTATTAGATGAAAAATGGATAAAAGGTTTACTTGAAGAGAAACTGCCAGCATTAACCATTCATTTACGCACCACAAAAGAGTTATCGCTTGTCACTGCACATTGGAATTTAATGAAAAGAATTGTTGAATTGCGAAATAAAATAAATCCAGAAACTTTACTCATCGGTAACGGAGATGTCGTAGACATTGACGACGGAAGGAGGAAATGTGAAGAATATGGTTGCGATGGAGTAATGATAGGCCGTGGAGTTTTTGGTAATCCTTGGTTTTTTCTAGAAAAAGAAAGTGCTGATATTTCAGTTGAAGAAAAATTGAAAGTTCTTATAGAGCACACACAAATTTTCGAGAAAGAACTTTCAGGACCTAAACATAAAAGTTTTGCAGTTATGAAAAAACATTTCAAAGCTTATGTAAATGGTTTTGCTGGCGCTAAAGAACTCCGTACAAAATTAATGAAAACAGAAAACAGCAGGGAAGTGCAGAAAATAATTAATGATTTTTTACCCGCCTTCATTAAAATTTCGGCGAGGCAAGAAAAAATTTGACCTGTCCCGTAGTAAATTTTGATAAAAATTTTACTATGGGGTAAAATAAGCAAATGCACGACTTAGCTTTATATCGCAAATATAGGCCAAAAACTTTCAATGAAGTTCTAGGACAAAACCATATTGTGGATGTGCTTGCAAGTTCCATAGATACAAATAAGATTTCTCACGCTTATCTTTTTGTCGGTTCTAGAGGTACTGGAAAAACGTCGGTGGCTAGGATTTTTGCTGAACAAATGGGTGTAAAGGAAAACGACCTATATGAGATAGATGCGGCTTCAAATCGCAGTATAGACGATATTAGAGCCCTTCGTGACGGGGTAAGAGTCCTGCCATTTGATTCAAAATATAAAATATACATTATTGACGAGGTGCATATGCTTACAAAAGAAGCTTGGGGCGCATTGCTTAAAACTCTGGAAGAACCGCCAAGGCATGTTATTTTTATTTTAGCTACGACAGAATTACATAAAGTTCCGGAAACAATAATTTCCAGATGTCAGGTTTTCACTTTTAAAAAAGCGACTGATTCAATTTTGAAAAATATGATTTTGGAAGTTACAAAAAAAGAAGGATTTGAATTAGACAATAGTTCGGCTGAACTTTTGGCAATATTGGGCGATGGCTCATATAGAGACGCGCTAGGCACTCTGCAAAAAGTTTTAAATTTTAGCAAAAGTAAAAAAATTAAAAAAGAGGATGTTGAAAAAATAACTGGCGCGCCTAAAACAACACTCGTCAATAATTTTATTTCCGCAATCGCGGAGAAAAAACTGGAAGACGGAATAATGACAATACGAAAAGCATCGCAAGAAAATTTAGATATGAAATTGTATCTGAAACTGATTATTCAAAAATTCCGAGTAGCGATAATATTAAAATACGCTCCAAAATTGGAAGATGAAATGGCCAAAGACCTTTCTCCGGAAGATTTAACCTTTTTAAAGAAAACTGTAAAAGAAGACAAAGAGGGAATATTGCGTTCACCTGCGCTGTCTGTATTGCTTGAGGCATATCAGAATATTGACCGAGCATTTATTACCGAACTTCCGCTAGAACTTGCTTTGGTGGAGATAATAAGTAAAGATAAGAAAGTTGTTTAACAAAGACAATATATTGGGGGGTCGTCTAACGGTAGGACAACAGATTTTGGATCTGTTTATCTAGGTCCGATTCCTAGTCCCCCAGCCTTGATAAAACTTAGGTCATTTTCACAAAAATTAACGCGCGCTTTTTGCCACAATAACCGCAAAGGTAACCGCTAAAAAAGTTATTTTCTTTATAAATAATTACCGGACTTTTATGCTTTTAATAAAGCTTATTTACTCCAATAACATCGCCGGCGTTCAGGTCGCGTTTTTTCGTCTCGCCGTTCGCGGCATAGCCGTACATAGTTTCGTTAGAGCAGTTTGAGTTGTAGAGATCGCCCATACCTACCGAATGGCCGAGTTCATGCGTGGCGATATTTTCAAAATCCATTTTCCCCGGTTCACCCGCCATTGACCAATCATAGGTTGCGTCGTCGTAGACCTGATCCCATTCAACCAACTGGCGGTTGGCAGGTCGGCCACCAAAAATGCCCCAGACGATGGTTACCGCAATGGTGTTTGGGTCAGAGAGGTCAGCGAAATATACCTCATTTTGATTGTCAAGCGAAACGGTGTCGGCTACCAAAGTATCGGCAGTTTCGGCACCATTGCCTAAAATATTAAAAGCCGCGGCAGTTTCCCACTTGGCGATTCCCGCGGTTAGCGTGTCAAAAACAAAATTTGAACCAAGGCTTCTGGTATTGGCGGGATTCACTATCCATGATTCAGGAGTACCTTTCCATTTGGCGTCTGTTGCCAAAAAGCCGTAACAGGCAGTCGCACCCGTTTTGGCTTCGCTTGATTTTGCGGCTCCGTCCTTGCGGTGGATAATAGCATAACCCTCAACCTGCTTACCGCTTTTTTGATCAAAAGCCGTGCCCAAGCTATAAAGGTTGTCGGCCACTTGTACCGCGCTCGCCGGTAATTGAAACTTTGCTTTTTGGCTTTTTGCCAGAGCTATCTGCGGCTGGTATGCCAGCAAAGCCCCGTCTGTTCCGATTAAAACCGCCACGGCGACCAAAACAACTAAAAGTTTATTTGTCATATTGATTTTTAATTAAGTATAATTTTTCGACCTTTGTACATCTAATACCAGTATAGCATTTTCTCAACACCCGCAAATAAAGTGCCGGGTGGTTGGGTGGGGTAAATAAGGCGACCGCAGAAGAAAACGACGCAGGCCGAATTGAAAATCGCATAGCGGTTTTTTTTAATGAGAAAGCCGTTGCGGAGAAATTTTTGCATAATAAAATTATGGCAGAGGAATATCTAGACATCTTAAACGAGAGAGGAATATAGGCGTTTATTAGATTATATAAAATAACTTTATTTCTACGACAACTTACAATATAAAAAAGCCTTGATATAAATCAAGGCTTTTTGTTTTAGAAACTAGATTATTAGCGAGATAACTGCCATCCACCGCTGGGTGTAAAAAAGACAGGACCACCTCCATAACCATTTGGAGCGTTTTTGATCATTGGATGTGAATAACCATAAGGAATAGATTTTCTTTCCATTGCTTCTTTGTCCATATTTCCACCAAGACAAAACGCTGGTTTTAAAGATGGTAGAAGAGTTGGCTTATTGTAAACCTCTGAATAAGATGGAATATTTACAGCTAGATTTTTTTTTGGAAGAGAGGATATAAAGTTATTCATTTTATTCCATTCAGATAACGTTTTCATGGTTTCTTGTAGTTCTTCTTTTTTTCTCTGTTCCTCTCTTTCTTCTATATCTCCTTGAAGCTTTTTAAAAAATTTTACACAATCAAGAGAATTAAAACCATATTTGTGAGATATAGAAGTATCTTCTGGAATATGCTTTCCAGTCCATCTTCCAGGATTGAATCCTGTAATTCCATCTTGTTTAAAAATTCCTCTTACCGCATCACGTTCATCTTGGTGGATGATGTCGTGTACAATTTTAGGAATAAGTTCTGTTGGTCCAGCTAATCTGCCAGGATGGTGGTCTTCTTCCTCATCCATACAATTTTCCATACCTGCAACATGATTCTTGCAGTGTATTGCCCAAAAATTTTTCATAATAATTTATTTTTTAAGTTTTCAAATTACATATTTTGTATTCATTTTACCATATACTTAAGTTTTGTAAATAGGCGATAAATAGTAACTATTTCTACTGTAATAAAACCATAAATCCGGTAGTAGAATTTCAAATTATTGATTAGTTCTTTCCCGTATTTATTTTTTAATGTAGTTTATGGATTATTAATAATAAAGTTTTAAGTTGTTTTTATGAATCAATAAAGGACAATTTGAAATTTCACTAACCGGATGAATAAACAAAAAATTGTTTTTATAATACTTCGTTTGGTTATGGGTTTTATGTTTCTTTGGGCGTTTTTTGATAAACTTTTTGGCTTGGGATTTGCGACAACCCCTAATCCTCTAACCCCTAACCCCCAATCCTCTAATCTCTAATTCGCGCGAATAGGCGAATAGATAAAATAAGAAAAATTAAGTAAAAAAATTCAACGACAGTACATATTTGATTTTAATATATAAATATGTTATAATATATAATGTGTAATACATATTTGATTGGTTTTGTTATACTTAATATAATAATAAAATGTTAAAAAATCTTATAAAAAGAGACAAAAATATGTCTAGATTGGTTGATCTTCAATTAGAAGCAAGTAGGTTGCCGGATCTTTCTCATATCGAAAAAACTAAATTTGACCATCTTCTGGCTATTGATCAACTTTACTACTCAAGTAAATTAGAAGGATCTCACTTAACAAAAAGTGGGCTTGAGCAGGCTATACATGGGAAAAATATTTAGTAGACCTAGGAACGAAAAAGAGCTGCAGGAGCGCGAAGCTGCTGGACTTTGGAGAGCACAAGCACTTGCAAAAAGTATTGGAGAAAGTAAAGAAAAAATAACTCTTTCAGTCATTTTGCGTATACATAAAATTTTTCTAGAAGATGCTAATCCAGAAATTGCTGGAAAGTTTAGAGTAATAGGTCAAGATATTAAAAAACTTACCTGTATGATACCTCCACCCGGTTTTGTAGTGCAAGAGGAAATGTATAAATTTTGGAGAGAACTCGATTCTCGTCTTTCAAAAGTTCCTCCTATGCTAAAAGGAAAGAAAATATCTAAAACGTCCTTAAGAAAAAGAAATGAGAAAGTTATTAATCTCGCTGCATGGACACAATATCAGATTACTCGTATTCATCCTTTCTGTGAAGGTAACGGTCGCATGGCAAGATTGATGACAAATTTTATTTTATGGCGTTATAAATTTTTACCTACAGATATTAAATACGAAGGCGAAAACAAGCAAAAATATTTAAAATCTCTTTGTGAAATAGATTATACTGGTGATTATAGAATGTTAGTTCAGCTTATTATAAAAGGTATGACAGCATCTTATAAAAGACTTATTAAAAAGCAAAAGGGGAAATTTTAACCATGCACAAACAAAAAATAGTTTTTATAATACTTCGTTTGGTTATGGGCTTTATGTTTCTTTGGGCATTTTTTGATAAAGTTTTTGGCTTAGGATTTGCGACAACTGCAGACAAAGCATGGATTAACGGGGTATCGCCAACAGCTGGTTTTCTTTCTTTCGCGACAGAAGGTCCTTTCGTTAATATATTTCACGCCCTCGCCGGTGTTGCTGTTGTTGATTGGCTATTTATGCTCGGACTTTTGTTTGCAGGACTAACTCTTGTATTTAATAAATTTATAAAATGGGGATGTATTGCCGGATGTTTAATGCTATTTTTTATGTATTTGTCTTTGCTCTGGCCGGAAAATAATCCAATTATTGATGAACATATCGTTTATATTTTAGTACTTATACTAATCGCTTTTAATAATAAAAATAACATCGAACAAAAACCCACCACCCTTAATCTTTAATCTTTAATCCCCAACCCCCAATCCTCTAATCTCTAATTCGCGCGAATAGGCGAATAGTTATTATCTAAAGTTTAATATAATAAAAAATGAAACTCAAAATTTTATCTTGGAATATATGGGCTGGAACTTATTTAGATGGGGTAATAGAATTTTTAAAAAACATTGATGCTGATATTATTGCTCTTCAAGAGGTAGTAGAGGATGACAGAAGAAATATAATAGAAATTATTGCAAAAAAATTAGGGTATGAATACGCTCATGCAGTTGATATGAACATGCCATTAAAATTTCTTCCTGGACAAAAAAGTGACGATAAAAGAACTATAAAATATGGTAATGCAATTTTAAGTAAATATAAAATTACAAATAGCAATATATATGAGTTAAGTAAAGTAAAAGAATTTAGACGATTGATAATAGAAGTTGATATTAAAATTGAAGATAAAACTCTTCATGTTTTTAGCGTTCATTTGAAGCATAATCATCAAAAACCATCGGAAATACAAGACTTGGAAGCTGAAAATTTACTAAAACTTTTATCTGAAAAAAATACAATTGTGATGGGAGATTTTAATGCCTTGCCTGAAGACACTACAATCAAAAAAATGAGTAAGACATTAATAAACACTGAAAAAAATTCAGCTACCCCAACATGGTCAGTTTATAAAGAAGGATGTACTGGTTGTCTTGTTGAAGATATTAAATATAAATTAGATTATATATTCACAAGTAAAGATATAAAATCAGATTTTTTTAAGGTTTATGAATCAAAAAGCTCTGACCATTTGCCCATTTCAGCTGAAATAGAAATATGAGTAATAATTTTGCTATAATAAACTTATGGAAAACAAATTAAATTGCATTATTATTCATGGATGTCCTTCAAGCAAAGAATCAACAATGAATCCGGAAACAAGGACATATGATAAGCATTGGATTCCTTGGATTAAAAAAGAATTATTGCTGAAGGGGATTAAAACTGAAACTCCATCAATGCCAAATCCGTGGGAGCCGAATTATGAAGCTTTTAAGAAAGAATTTGGAAAATATCAAGTTTCCGAAAATACCATTTTAATAGGACATAGTTGCGGATGCGCTTTTTTGGTTCGTTGGCTAGGCGAATTAAAGCAAAAAATTAAAAAGTTGATTTTAGTCGCGCCTTGGAAAATTCCAAGTGAAAATGATATTTCTAGAGAAAATTTTTATATGTTTCCAATAGATGAAACTATTAATTCTCGCGTAGAAGGGATTGTTATATTTACATCAGATAACGAAAGGGAAGATGGAAAGAAAAGTGTAGAAATTTACAAAAAAAGCCTTAATAGTAAAATTATAGAACTAAAAGGAAAAGGGCACTATAAATACAGTGATATGGGAACTGAAGAATTTCCAGAATTACTAGAGGAGATTAAATAATTTTAGCCTCGCCCGGCTCGCTCGTAGGTCTATGGCCGAGGGAAAAATTTATCTATGAAATGGCAATTCAATAAAGAAAGTAGTTCCTTTATTTCTGCCTTTTGACTTGGCATATATCTTGCCATGATGTCGAGCAATAATTTGCCTTGAAAGGTTAAGCCTTATGCCCATACCGTCCGGATGAGATAATACGGCGTTTTTAGCTCGGAAAAATCGTGAAAAGATTCTTATTTTATCATGAAAGCTCAATCCCGGACCATCGTCTCTAACGCTCAAAATTAGTTTATTCTTATTAAAAATACAATCAATAAAAATTTGACCATTGGCTGGCGTGTAAATAATCGCATTTTCAATAATAGAATCTACAACAAAAGAAATTTTTTTTAAATCAGCCGTGAGCATGGGAATATCCTTAAAAGTTGGAACTTGAAATGTCAAACTTTTTTTATTTATTTCCTCCCGATATTTTACAATTGATTTTTCAACAATATCGCGCAGGGAAGTGGCTTGAAAAATATAGCCTGTTTTATCGTCTATATTTTTTATTCCTGCAATCAAATCCACTATTTCAATCAATCTGCTCGTGGCGTTATTTAAACTTTGTAAATAGGTAAGTCTTTCGTTCTGAGATAAGTCTTTTTCCAATTCTTTTGAAATCCAATTTATTCTGGTTAATGGAGTACGAAATGTATGATTTACTATTGTGGTAAATTCATGTTCAATTTGATTTTTATTTGAGTATAATTCTATATAGCTATATCCTATATATAAAATAATTATAAATACAATAAGAGGAATAAACCAAACGGGCAAATTAAATAACGCGGTAAGATACTCGTGCCGTAACGCAAGATAAAATATTACAAATAAAAACAGTATAATGAAAAAGATTTTTACTAATTGCCGGAAGTTTTTCATATCTATATTATAACTCATTATTATTTTAACTCAAAATTATGTTATAATATCAATGTGACGAAAAAATATATCGGAATTATTTTATTTTTAATACTCTTTTTGACCCCTTTTTACTTGACTTTTGCGCAAACTTCAAATGCCGGCTTTATACCCGGAAATATTTGGTATTCTAAGGATCCTTTTGAAGAAGGAGATAAAATAAAGATATATACCTTAATCTACAATCCTGATTCAAGGCAACTGTCAGGCACAGTATTTTTTTTTGATAAAACTATATTTTTAGGAAGCAAAAGTTTTACTGTTGCAGGAAAGGGAATTCAAGATGTTTCCATAGATTGGACAGCGACAATTGGCGACCATACAATCTTTGGACAAATTCAAGACGCAAAATTTTTAACGGCAAATAATATTTATCAAAACGCATCCTTATCTGAAACAAAAACATCGGAAAGCAAGCGCAGTGTTTCAAAAAAAATAACTTTAAACACAATTGGAGAAAATATAAGTGATTCAAATACCGTTTCAAATATTCAAAATTTTGTAAAAGAAAATACTCCAGAAGTTGTTTCCAAAACAATAGACACAACTGTAAGCTCGGTTGAAGAATTTCGAGAAAAAATAGGAACTTTTTCAGAAAATAAAAAAGAAGAAGTGAAAAAAGAGATAAAAATCATAGAAGATAGTAAAATTACGCAAAATTCTGATGCAACAAAAAAAGATACTGAAATTAATCCAATAAATCAAAATACATTTTTAAAACCATTTAAATATGCAGAACTTTTCGCTTTGACTGTATTTTCAGCTGTTTTCAACAATAAATACATATTTTATGGCCTAATAGTTCTAATCATTTTCTTTGTTATACGCTATATTATACGCAAGATTTTTTAATTTGTAATTTTGCTTAAAATGTGTAATATAAAGCTATGATGCTTCGAATTTTCGCTTCTATTTTACTTTTATTTTCAATCTTATTTTTGCCTTTTTGGGTTTCAGTTATCCTAGCTCTTTTAGGAATGCTGTATTTTTCTTTATTTTATGAAGCTGTGGTTTTATTTTTATTATCAGACTTGCTTTATGGCGCGCCAGAAGCAAGATTATTTAATATATTTTTCTTTTCATTTATTTTATCTATAATATTTTTATTAGTTATAGAATTTTTAAAAAAGAAATTAAAATTTTATAAGAAAAATCAGCATGTCTTTAAAGATTTTTAAAAAACATAAAATAAAAAATGTAAACTCCTTTGTGGAACCGGATGAGATATTTTTGGATTCGGAAAATTTGGAAAATTTTGACAGCCAGCAGTTTGAAGGACGAATAGAAAAACAAATACATAAAAAAACCGTTATTTTTCTTGGTATTTTCTGTGTTTTTTTTATAGGATTATTTTTAATCCAGCTAGGACGCTTGCAAATACAAAAAGGCGAAGCCTATTTAAAAAGAAGCGAAAATAATACTTTAACAAAACAAGTTATTTTTGCCGATAGAGGAGTAATTTATGATAGAAATAATGTAAAATTAGTTTGGAATGAAAAAGGAAAAGATATTACTGCTCAAGCTACAACAACAGAAATAGCGAAAGATTTTAAAATGCCGACAAGAGAATACTTATCGCCCGGATTTTCACATATTTTGGGCTATGTAAGCTATCCAACGCAAGATAAATCCGGAAAATTTTGGCAAACTGAATTTATTGGAATAAATGGCCTTGAAAAACAATATAATGACAAAATAAAAGGGGAGAATGGTTCAAAAACAGTGGAAATAGATGCGACGGGAAAAGTTCAATCAGAAAATGTGGTTAATTCTCCAAAACTCGGCGCGGATTTGGTAACTACACTTGATTCACGCATTCAAAAACAATTATTTTTATTTATAAAAGGATTGGCAGAAAGCCGTTCTTTCGTTGGCGGAGCCGGAGTAATAATGAATGCGCAAAATGGAGAAATTTTAACTTCAGTCAGTTTCCCGGAATATAATTCTAAAATTTTATCTTTAGGTAAAGACACGAAAACAATAAAAAATTATTTTTCGGATAAGAGAAAAGTTTTTATGAATAGGACAATTTCCGGCTTATATACTCCCGGTTCCGTAGTAAAGCCGTTTTTTGCATTAAGCGCTTTAACTGAGGGAATAATAGACCCTTCAAAGCAAATTCTTTCAACAGGCTCTATTTCTATTCAAAATCCGTATTTTCCAGACCAAACAACGGTTTTTAAAGACTGGAGAGTAAATGGATGGACAGATATGAGAGAAGCTATCGCCGTATCTTCTGACGTGTATTTTTACACTATTGGCGGAGGATATCAGGGACAAAAAGGACTTGGTATCGTAAATCTTGGAAAATACGCAAGAATGTTTGGCATAGGCGCAGGGTTAACTGGCATTGATTTGTTGGGAGAAAAAGAAGGAACTATTCCAAGTATTGAATGGAAAGAGGAAAATTTTCCCGGTGACCCTTGGCGTATTGGAAACACTTATCACACATCTATCGGACAATATGGATTTCAAGTTACCTTAATGCAAATGGTTCGCGCTGTTTCTGCTTTGGCCAATAATGGCAAACTAGTCACTCCGCATTATATACTGGGAGATACTGAAAAAGAAAAACAATTTTCAATAATAGATATTAAAAAAGAAAATTTTGATGTGGTGCACGAAGGCATGAGACAAGCTGTCACTTATGGCACAGCTATAGCGCTTGATGTGCCTTATGTAAGTGTCGCCGCTAAAACCGGTACGGCACAATTGGGAGTTTTAAAAAATAAAGTTAACTCTTGGGTTATGGGATTTTTCCCGTATGAAAATCCTAAATACACATTTGTCATAATGATGGAATCCGGGTCTTCTACAAACAGTACGGGAGCATCAAGTGTTATGAGGCAACTATTGGATTGGATGTCTGTAAATACTCCAGAATATTTTAAATAAAAATTTATTTGCATTTTAGACCAATCGTGAAGTATAATAATATAGTTATGAAAACAGCAAGAATACTTTTAATGTTGGCGGTTTGGGTGGCAATATTGCCATACTTAGGTTTTCCATCTTCATGGAAAAATATTTTATTCACAATTACCGGCTTAGCGCTTGCCTATTTAGCTTATAGTCTATATAAAGAATATAAAATAAATACAAAAGATATAATAAAAGAAGAAATTTTTGATAATTTTTTGGAAAATAAAGATTTTAATGAAGATAAAACAAATACAGATGAAAATAATTTCAATTAAAAATGTATTCAACAAAAAATTCATATATGAATTCGTAAAAAATAGAAAAAATATTTTTCTAGTTTTGCTTCTTATTCTATTCTTTGGTTTCGGTGTTTATATTGGATTTAACAATAGACCGGAAACAACTAAAATTTTAGATTTATTTAACAAAGATGGGGAAATTATAAGTCAGACGGATTTTTCGCCATTTTGGAAAGCATGGAATGCCATCAATGAAAAATATCCCGATGCTGGCAAAACAAGCAATCAAGAAAGAATTTATGGGGCTATTTCGGGTCTGGTAAATTCATTAAATGACCCGTATAGCGTATTTTTTAATCCGGAAGATACAAAAAATTTTGAAGATGATATGTCCGGCAGTTTTAGCGGGGTAGGCATGGAAGTTGGAATTAAAGATAAAGTATTGACAGTTATTTCTCCGCTTAAAGACACTCCAGCTTATAAAGCTGGCTTAAAGGCCGGTGATAAAATTTTGAAAATAGACCAAGTCCCGACTTTTGATTTAACAATAGAAAAAGCTATTAGATTAATTCGCGGTGAAAGGGGAACTGTCGTTGTGTTAACAATATTCAATGAAAATAATAAAAATTCAAAAGATATAAGCGTAACTAGAGATATTATAAATCTGCCTACTCTTGATACTGAATTACGGCCTGACGGCATTTTTGTCATAAAACTTTACACCTTTTCCGCCAATTCAATGGATCTCTTTCGTAATGCAATAAAAAAATTCTATGAATCTAAATCAGATAAACTACTGCTTGATTTAAGAGGGAACCCTGGCGGATATTTAGATGCGGCTGTAAATATGGCAAGCTGGTTCTTGCCCGGAGGCAAGCCAGTTGTAATTGAAGATTTTGGCAAAAACGCCAAGAAAAAAATTCATAGGAGCGAAGGATATGATGTTTTTTCTGATAAATTAAAATTTGTAATTTTAATAAATAGCGGTTCTGCTTCAGCTTCTGAAATACTGACCGGAGCAATGCAAGATTATGGCATTGCCAAAATCGTAGGAGAACAAAGTTATGGCAAGGGTTCAGTGCAAGAAGTTGTAAATGTAACTTCTAATACCATTTTAAAAATAACGATAGCCAAATGGCTGACACCCAAAGGTACGTCAATTGGAGATAAGGGAATTACCCCAGATTATAAAGTTGAATTTACTAAAAAAGATGAAAATAATAAAATAGATCCTCAATTAGATAAAGCGGTAGAATTGTTAAATAATTGGAAAAAATAAATATGAAAGTAATTTTTTCAAAAGATGTGCCGAGAGTTGGGAAAAAAAATGATGTAAAGGAAGTTAATGATGGATATGCTATAAATTTTTTATTTCCTAACAAGCTTGCTGAGAGAGCTTCTTCAAGTTCATTAAGAGAATTGGAAAAGAGACAAAAAGAAATTTTAATTGAAAGGGAACTGGAAGAAAGTCTTTTAATAAAAAATTTAGGGGAAATAGAAGGCAAAAAGATAACCTTAAAAGGCAAGGCAAATGATAAAGGCCACTTATTTTCGGCAATTCATAAAAAAGAAATTTTAGAAGCGATGAAAAATGAACACAAGATTGAAATTGATGAAGATTTTCTTGTTCTTGAAAAACCGATAAAAGAGATAGGGGAGTTTAATATTTCAATTAAAGTAAAGAATAAAAAATCGTTTTTAAAATTAAGAGTTGAAGAATTATAATAAAAAATCCCCAAGCTAGTGGGGATTTTTTATTATTATATTACATTAATTATTTTTTTTACTATTGTCTTGCCATTAAAAGAAGTTTTACGTCTAGCGCCAAATTTTACTATGCCATCCTTTAAAGCGAATAGGGTATGGTCTTTCCCGACATCCACATTTTTTCCCGCCATAATAACCGTTCCGCGCTGGCGAACGATAATAGACCCAGCTTGAGCCTTTTGACCATCTGTCAGCTTAATACCTAGGTACTTTGGGTTTGAATCTCTTAAATTTTTGGCGGTACCGCCAGCTTTCCTGTGTGCCATCGAATTAGTTATCAGGTTCTAGGTTTTAGTTTCTAGTTAAAATAAAGAAAATAAAAACCATAGACTAAATATTTAATATTATTTATAATGAAAACAATTATGAGTATAAACAATTTCATGGAAAAAATCAAGCTTTTTTTAGAAAGTGAAAAGGGGAAAGATATTTTAGTTATAATGATAGTTGTATTGGTAGGCCTAGCATCATTTGAATTAGGTAGATTATCTAAACAAGACTCAAGTAATGGCCTTAAAATTGAATATCAGGGCCAAGAGGCCAATGCAATGGGCTCTATTAGCTCAAATATGCCTAAATTAGCCCAAAATACGGCTTTTCAGGGTAATACAGACAACTCAAATAAAGGAAGTTATTTTGCTTCTAAATTGGGTAAAAAATTTTATTCAATAACTTGTTCGGCAGGAAAAACCATTAAACAAGAAAATAGAATTTATTTTTCTTCCACGATTGAAGCAACTAATGCAGGATACGAACTTTCCAGCGCGTGCAGATAAATTGGTATAGGGAAGTGCTGTATTTAAAAGAAATACCGTGTCGCACAATATATCTTTTCCGACGCAGTATTTCTAATAACCCAATAAAATGAGCTTTAGGGCTTTGTACCTGTTAATGGCATTGTCGGCGCAGCTTCTTCAAAATTTGTGGGTTTTCCATCGCGAATTCTTTCCATATTTAAAATAAAAGATTTCCAAAAAATTTCTATAAAAATATCATTCCAAAGATAAGCTACAGGTTTCTTTAAATAAGCTTGCCAAATAGTCATGCTAGTTTCTTTAACATAACTTATATTACCCTGCCCTTCCGGACTTTCTACAACAGACTTAATATCTACTTTAAAATAACTAAGAACTAAAATCAGAATGAATCCTAAAATTAAAATTCTTATTAAGCTCATACCGCGATTTTTTTCTTTTTTTGCGATATTTGTCATAGTCTTTCAATTAATTAAAAAATATTTCTTATCGCAGATATAAACCAATCAATGAATCCTCTTACAGTTATATGAAAATAGCTCATTAAAAAAACTGCGATTATAATAAAAATAATAAATGTTAGAAATCCACCTGTTTTATTTTTTTTAACCATATTTATATAATACTACAATATATAACTATAAGACAACAGGTACTTAGAGGCGAGGCAGGCCCGCCTTGACTTGCATTAGAGGCGAGGCAGGTAATACATCGGGTCTAAATATGCATTTACCGGGGCTATAGGCATCGTATAAATACGTCCTCCACATGTCCTAGAAGGCCTAGATTCCATTTTTACGGCCCCTGATGCGTATAAAGACACGTGTAAATGAGGGCCGGTTGAATATCCAGTATTCCCAGTATAACCAACAATTTCTCCTCTTGTCACTCTTTGTCCTTCATAAACTTTAATTAAAGATAAATGCCCATAGGTGCTGGAAAGACCATTGTCATACTGTATAAATATAAATTTTCCAAAAGACGCGCCGAGACAAGTCAAATCCGTATTCCCTGTTCCTAAAACTTTTCCATCAGCCATAGCTTTAAGCGGAGTACCAACTGAAGCTCTGAAATCAACGCCATTATGCGTACCGTTTGCATACAAGCGCTTGCCAGCTTCTGTTTTGCCAAAAAATTGGGTTATATAAATATAATCAAGCGGCCAACTTAGAACTCCAGCCCCCGGAAGCTTGGTTGGGTCAAGAATAAAACTTATTTTAGATTCATAATCGCGAACTTCTTTTTCAAACGCTTCTTTCTTTGCCAGTCTATTCTTTAAAAGTTTTTGATAATTTATCTCGCTATTTTTAGTTTCCGCTAATAATTTTTTCTTTTCGGTTGTATTTTGTTCTATAATTTTTTTCTGGTCGGCTAAATTTGTTTTCAATAATATTAATTCCTTTTTAGCATCAATAGTTTCTTTTCTGGTATCTTCCAATTCACTCTTTATTTCTTTTAATTCTATTATTTTATCCCGAATCTTTTCGCGAATAGTCGCCATATTGTCTATATCATTCCACGCAGTTGTAAAATCATTGTTAGATAATAGTATTTCCACTATGCTTTCATTTTCAAATTCATCGGTTTTTCTGATATAAAGTCCTAAGGAATTTATATTATTTGAAATAGAATTCTGTTCAGTGATTATTTGAGAATTTAATCCTTGAATTTTTAAATTTGTTTTATCTATTTTTTTTTGAGTTAATGCAATATCTACAGTCAATTTTTTCTTATTTAAATCAAGTTCTTTAATAGAATTACTCAAGGATTTTTTTTGCTTTCCAACTAAATTTAACTCTGTTTGATATTGTTCAATTTCTTGTTCTAATGCGGTTATATCAATATTTTTTTGATTTATTTTACTATTTAATTCTTCTATCGTTTCGGCAAAAGAAAAAACAATGGGCATCAAAAGAGATAATCCTATGATTATAAAACTAAATAGCCTTTTGTATTCGAGATAAGGTTTCATTTTTTCCTAAAATTTCAGCAATAACAAAGGGGTCTGGAGATTTATCAAGGCCAGATAAAGCAAAACGCACCGGATGCAGTAACTCTCCCCTGCTCCCCTTCTTTTCCGCAATTTTCATTAAAATATTTTTTATATTTTCTACTGTAAAATCATTTTCATTTATTTTTTCAAGCGCCGATAAAATTTCTTTCAAATTTGATGAAATTTTATCGGCTGAAATGTTTTTGAAAATTAATTTATCTTTTGAATATTCCGGCTGTTTATAAAAAAAATCAAGTTCTCCGTTATTTATCATTTCTTTTATATCTCCGAATTTTGAAATTCTTTCAGCAATAATAGGAATAAGTTTTTCAATTTTTAAGTTTTCCGGCAAATACTCAAAAATTTTATTTTTTAATTCTTCTTTTGGAAGTTTTTTAATATGTTCCTTGTTTATCCAATCTAATTTTTCCATATTTATTTGCGCGCCGGAATGCCCTATGCGAGAAATATCAAAAGCTTTTATCAGTTCATCTTCGGTAAAAATTTCCCTATCGTCTCCGGGATTCCAACCTAAAAGAGCCAAAAAATTTACAAGAGCTGATGGCAAATATCCTTCATTTTTATATTCTAAAATATCTTTTGCTCCATCTCTTTTGCTTAATTTTTTCTTTCCATCTGTGGCCATAATCGGCGGCAAAGTTGCAAATAGCGGCGGTTTAATATTAAGCGCTTCATAGACAGATAAAAATTTCGGAGTTGAAGAAATAAATTCTTGTCCGCGCATAACATGAGTCACACCCATTTCTATATCATCAATAATATGGGCAAAATTATAAGTAGGATAGCCATCGCTCTTTATTAAAATAAAGTCATCTAAGGCCTCAGGCCCTGCTGATAAACCGCCATAGACCAAATCATTCCATTTATAGCTTTTTATTTCTGGAACTTTAAAGCGAAGAGGTTTTGTGACCCCGCCAGAGGACGGGCAGGCATCCCAGACATTAAATTTTTCTGACCCGCCCAGACTCGAGTTAGTTGAGGCTGGCCTATTTTCTCTGTATAAAAATGGTTTTCTTGCAAGTTCCGCTTTATCGCGAAAAATTCCGACTTCTTCTTCAGTATATGGGTCTGGATATGCAAAACCTTTTTCAATTAAAATTTCGGCATATTTTTTATATAAATTTAATCTCTTTGATTGAATATATGGGGCATGTGAACCGCCTATATCAGGACCTTCATCCCAATTTATACCTAACCATTTTAAAGATTTTATTATATGTTCTATTGAACCTTCTATTTCTCTTTCTTTGTCTGTGTCTTCAATTCTCAAAATAAAAGAACCTTTATTTTTCTTAGCCCACAGATACGCATATAATGCAGTACGAATACCCCCGACATGCATAAAACCGGTTGGTGATGGTGCAAATCGTGTTACAACTTTATTCATTCTTCTATTTTAACATTTAAATTTCGTGAGATAAAGCCATATGCAAAAGCTCTTTGGCTATTTTTTCAGCCGCATCTTTTTTATGAAAAGCCAAAGCATTGTTTGCCATTCTGCTATAAGTGTCTTTGTCTTCCATTATTCTTTCAATTTCTGAACTTAAAATATTTGCTGTCATATTTTTTTCTTCAATCACATTGCAAGCTCCCGCGCGCGCATAACAAAAAGCATTTTTCTTTGCATGGTCGGCATTTGATTCAGTAAATGGAACTAATATTGATGGCACCCCCCAAGACGCTATTTCAAAAATTGTTGAACCTGCCCGTGAAATAATAATCGTCGCAACTCCGGAAGCCATTTTCATTTGCAGCGGATTAAGAAAAGAAAATGCAAGATATCTTGATTTATTTTCATTGTTAATAAGCACAACATCGGCTTGACTCATAACTTCTTTATAATTTCTGACTCCTGTTTGATGAATGACTCTGAAATTTTTTAAAAACCTCGGCAAGGCATCTAATACCGTATTATTTATAAGTTCTGCCCCTTGAGAACCGCCTAATACCAAAATAATCGGTAAATCTGACTCTAGTTTGAAAAAATCAAGAGCTTTATTACGATCCGCTTTTTGTTCTATTTCTACACGAATCGGCTGACCTGTCCAGGCCACACGCTCTTTAGGAAAAAATTCTGCCGCTTCTTTAAAAGAAACAGCAATTCTTTTTGCAAAACGTCCCGCCCAACTATTCACTCTTCCGGGAGCGGAATCCGACTCATGGATAAATACAGGAATATTTAAAATTTTTGCCGCTAGAATCGTTGGAAAACTGGCATATCCGCCTTTGCCAAAAACAACATCCGGATAAATAGAAAAAATTTTATAAATTGCATTTAAAACGCCAAAAAATGTTTTTATAACATCGGAAAAATTTTTAAAAGAAAAATAAGTTCTTAATTTACCGGTACTTACATTTTCATAAATAAGTCCGTTTTTAAAAAGCATTTCTTTGTCATAAGGACTATTAGAAAAATAATATAGTTTTGCTCCTATTATTTTTTCTTCATCTATTAATTTATTTATTTTTTGGGTGACGGCAATAATTGGATAAAAATGCCCCCCTGTTCCCCCTCCTGTAAAAACTATTTTCATGATTGATTTTAAACAAGCGAAGCGATTATTAAAATTATATTCGTTTCACTCGTTAATTTTTACTAAATTTTGATATTTGCAACACTATTCCTATTGACATAAGATATATCATAAGCGAAGTACCTCCATGACTCATAAAAACAAGCGGAACCCCGGTCAACGGAAAAACTCCGGTAATAGAAGCTATGTTCATAAATGACTGAGCCGTAATCAGTATAACAATTCCAGCCACTAAAAGTCTACTGAATAAATCCGGTGAATTATTTGCAATATGAAGTCCTCGCAAGGCAAATAATGCATATAAAATTATAGTGGCAACAGACCCGATAAAACCTAATTCTTCACCTAGGACGGCAAAAATAGAGTCTCCTTGCGGTTCGGGAAGATAACTAAACTTTTGAATACTTTGACCAAAACCCCGCCCAAATATTCCTCCTGAACCTATGGCAATTAAAGATTGTTGAATTTGATAAGATGACCCTTGAGAATCTTGCGATGGGTTGATAAAAGTTTTAACTCGTTCTTGGAGATAAGGAGTGACTGCAACCAAAGAAAAAAGAGCGATGCTTACCAGAAGTCCTATTCCTAAAAGATATTTTATCGGAACATCAGAAATAAAAAGCATAGCCAACCCTGTAATTGCAATTAAAATAAAACTTTTTGTGTCCGGTTGTTTAAATAAAATAAGAGCTATTATGCCAAGCATAATAAATAAAGGAAGAATGCTAAACCTAAAACTTTTTACTCTTATTTTTGCCCAAGAAAGCCAGGCGGCAAAATAAACAATAAATCCAAATTTTAGAAATTCTACCGGTTGAAACGTGCCTAATGGCCCTAATTTAATCCATCTCTCTGCTCCCCCATGACTCCACCCCAAATACGGTATAAATACGGCAGCCGTAAGAAGAATCGACCCTAAAAAAATATAAAATGCATGCTTTTTCCAAAACTTGTAATTTATTTTTAAACAAAAAAGCATGCCAACAACACCCAAACCAAGACCTAAAACAAGTTGGCTAAAAAGAACTGAATAAAAAATTTTTGGATTTTTAGCCAATATTCCGAAAGAGGCTGAAATAAACATTGCCAGTCCAATAAAAATTAAGAGAATTACAATTGTCAAAAAAAATCTATCAATTCTTTTTTCTTTCATCGGCTAATAACTGCTAAAATTATTCCTATAATAGCGAAAATAATCGAGAAAACCCAATAACGCATCGTAACTTTATAACTTGGCCAACCAATCGCTTCAAAATGATGATGAATCGGCGCCAATTTAAATATTCTTTTGCCTCCTCTGAATTTTTTAGAAAGAATTTGTAAAATTACCGACAATGAAGTTATAACCAACGGCAATGCAACTATTGGAAGAATTAAAACCGAATCGGTTAAAAAAGCTAAGGTCGCCAGTGTTATGGTAAGACCCATAATTCCAGTTTCTCCCATATAAAATCTAGCTGGCGGAATATTAAACCAAAGAAATGCCAATATGGCTCCGGTAATCACTCCTGAAAACGTGGCTAAGTTTATTTGATTATTAGCGAAAGCAATTACAGAATATGAAGCAAAAATGGAGGCGAACACTCCGCCGGAAAGTCCATCAAGGCCATCAATCACTCCTCCGGAAAATACCGCCAGCGCGACTAAAATAAAAAATGGAATAATTAAAATTCCAAAATATATCTGCCCCATAAACGGCACATGGATTGAGGTTATGCCAAGTTTATAAAAAAACCAAAGACCAATAAGCAACGAAATGAAAGTTATTATAAAAACTTTCCATCTTCTCCAAGATTTATCATCGTGAGCAATTTTTCCTTTTCCAAAGCATTGAATTAAATCATCCCAAAGTCCTATTAAAGAACCTAAAATGAGAGTAAAAAACGGTATTAGCGTTTGGTCACGGCTCAAAAAATTTATTTTTTCTGAAAAAGCTGAAGGAAAAATTATTGCAAACAATATTGCTAAAAATGTCGTAATGAAAACTGATGCCCAAATAATTATTCCCCCAACTCGCGGGGTTTTAAGTTCTTCCTTTTCATTGTGTATTTTTTTAAAATCTTCTACTGTCGTATCTTCGTTTCTGGAATATTTTTTCCACATTTTATATTTATAAAAAAAATGCGTTGCAACCGGCGTAATAGCCAGCCCCACAAAAAACGCTAAAGCTGTTGGAATAAAAATTTTAACCAAATTAATAAACATTTATTCAGTATAACTTAATTGTAATATATTTACGAGTTTTTCCATATCGGAAAATCTTCCATTAAAAGTAGACCCCAGCACTGTAATAGCTATATCATGCTTCATTTTATCCCTAAAAATAACGGTTAAATTACCACCAGCTAGTTCAGTGTATCCGGTTTTTGAAAATAGCGCATTGGGTATTTTATCTAAAATAATATTGGTGTTTTTTATATTATGGATAAATCCTGATTTAGATTTTAAATTTATTTCCGGCAATATTGTAGCACCAAAAATTATCGGGTGGGCTTTCAGCCCATAGATTGCCATAATATTAGCATCTTCCGCGGAGGCAAATGCTCCAGCCTTTTTTATATCAATATCCAGTCCGGTAGAATTTAAAAATACGGTATTTTTCATACCCAATTTTCCGGCTTTATTATTCATCTTTTTTAGATATTCATGATTATTTTCAACTAGAGCATAAATGCCATCATTGGCGGAGGAAATAAGTGTAAGTTTTACAAGGTCATAAATACTCCACTTTTCATTTACAAATATTCCAAAATCTCCAGCTTGGCTAATAGCATCTTTTGAAATAAGAATTTCTCCATCTGGCTGATAGTTATTAAGAATGATAATTATAGCCATAGTCTTGGCCAACGAAGCTATAGGCATCGGAACATTGTCATTCTGGCCGTAAATTTTTTCACCCAAAGTCATATCATAAATAGAATACGATTTTGCTAAAATTGGCGCATCGCTTAATAAGTTTTTAATTCTTGCTAATCTAATTTGATGATTTTTAAAATCGTTATTCAATCTATTGTTTTCAATAGTAAAAAAAATACCCTCAAGAGTAATAAAAAATAAAATAAAAATCAAAAGATAATTTTTACTATAAATTTGCGTCATTTGGAGATTCTTTTGTCTCAATAACAGAGGGGTCTTCTAAATTTTCCACTGCGTTTTTTATAGAATTATTTATTTCGCTATATTCGGGTAATTCTTCAATAGATTTCACTCCCATATAAGCCAATAAATCAAAGCTGGGTTTATAAACATAACGCCGGTTGTCACTCGGGTCAATAATTTTATCTATTAGTCCTCTGATTGAAAGCGCTCGTAAAATAAAACTTGAATTTACTCCTCTAATGTAATCAATTTCATGCCTATTTACTTCATTTTTATAAAGAATTATGGCTAACGTTTCCAAACTGGCCTTGGAAAGGCCTTTATTTATTTCTTCTTTCTGTAAATCTTTAATCAGCTCTGAAAATATTGGCGCGGTGCCAAGCATTATTTCATTGTCTTTTTCAATCAGTGCCACTCCCCTATTTTTTAAATTTTCTTTAAGTTTATTTATTCCATCATTTATTTCCGTCTGGCCAGTTTTTAAAATTTCCGAAAGTCTTTTTCGCGACATTGGTTCACTTTTGAAAAAAAGTATTGCTTCAATTTTTTGTTCTGTATTCATATTCATCTTAAATTAAAAAGATTAAAAGATTTTAAGAGCCGTGGGTTCCCTGTCCTAGGACTCCGAGGGCGAAGGCTCAGAAATCTTTTAATTTTCTTAATTTATTTTACATTGTCTCGGCTTCTTGTTTTTTAATTATAATATCCGCAAAATTATTTTCTTGCACAGCATGGAGTATTCCCTGCCTGACAAGTTCTAGCATAGCAAGAAATCCAACAATTACAACAACTCTTTCTTCTTTGGTTTCTGCTTTGCCGGAAAAATCTTTAAAATTAAATTTGAGAGAATTCTCAATTCTTTTTGTCAATCTATCTATCATTTCTTCTATGCTTATCACTTTTTTCACTTCTACTTTGGGTAAAAATACTTTTTGAGGAATTTTATCTAACGCCCCGCGAGCAAAAGTCATCATATTTCTGGCAGTAATTTGTTCATCTGGCAAAAATGCCAAAATCTCATTTTTTCTTTCAAGCGGCGCAAAAATTATATTTTTGCCGAAATTTATTTTTATATTATTTGCAAGCCTGGAATAAAGTTCAAAAATTTTCAGTCTATCTTCTAAATCTTTAATATCGCTTTCTTCTTCCAAAGTTAGATTTAAATTCGGCAATAATGATTTTGATTTAATAAGTATAAGCGTAGCCGCTACAACTATAAAGCTTGCAATTTCAGCGGCTTGCCAGCCGGCAAGCCTGTTTTTATCCAACTGTAAATTGTTCACATACTTTAAATAATCCTCTGTTACCCGAGCAAGAGATATTTCATTAATAAAAAGCTTTCGCTCTTCAATTAAATTTAAAAGAACCACAAACGGCCCTTCAAAATTCACGGTTTTTATTGTATAAGCTTGGTTTTCCACTCTCTTATTTTAGCATATTAAAAAGATATATAAAACTTATGATTTATAATCTTCAATCAGTTTATATAAGAGTCTAACCGGAGTACCAAGAGCGCCTTGAGCTAAAAATTCGTCAGTCATTGCCGTCATCCTTGGAGCTATGTCTATATGAGCCCATTTATAACCTTTAATAAATTGCTGCAGAAAAATTGCGCCATAAGTTGCGCCACCGTAGCGAGAATCTTTATTATGAACGTTTGACCAATCACCTAAGTTTCCTTTTATTTCATTCTCATATTCTTCCCACATGGGCAGTCGCCACATATAATCTCCCGTTTTATCTCCGATTTTTTCCAACTTAACGCATAATTCATCATCGTCTGTAAAAATTGCCGACATGCGTTCGCCCAGCGCCACTACCGCCGCGCCTGTAAGAGTCGCAACATCAATCACAACTTCCGGATTATATTTTTTAGAATAAGTAAGCGCGTCAGCCAGAATAACTCTTCCCTCTGCGTCTGTATTTAATATTTCAATTGTCTGGCCGGACATTGAACGGATGACATCCCCGGGACGATAACTTTTTCCGGATGGCATATTTTCAACCGAAGGAATTAATACAACTACATTTTTTTTTAATTTCATTTTTGCCACAAGAGCAATCACGTGTATGCAAGCCGCTCCGCCGGACATATCCATATTCATGCCGGAAAGCGAAGATGATGGTTTTAAATTTAATCCTCCGGTATCAAAAGTTACACCCTTGCCGACAAGAACTATCGGTTTCTCGTTTTTTTTGCTCCGTCCCGACTTAGGTCGGGATAGACCCCAATATTCCATAATAATAAATTTTGATTCTTCGTCTGACCCGCGACCGACAGAAAGCACCGCTTCCATGTTTAGTTTTTCCATTTCTTTTTCACCCAATACTTTAACTTTTACCGGTAAACCCCTTACAGCTTCTTTTGCTTTTTGCGCAAGTATTTGAGGTGTCATATCTCCGCCTGGAGTATTTGATAATGAGCGAGCTTTATTTACTTCTTGGGTTATAGCGTGACCTTTCAAAATTGCTTTTTTTATCTCTATTTTATTTGCGCCTGAAATTATCACTTCTTTAATAGAATTAAAACCTTCTCCAGTTAGTGTTTTATATTCTATAAATTCATAATTGGCAAAATCAAGTTGTGAACCGATTATTTCTCCGAGTTCTTCATCAGATATTTTTATATTCTTGAATTTTAAATCGTTAAAATCAAAACCTATCTTTTCTGCTTTCACTCCTTTTGCTAAAATAATCATTTTACGTACAAGTAAAAAAAGCTTTCTGGAATTCATTTTTTCTGCTTCATCACATTTTAGATAAAGAGTTTTTACTCCTTTTTCTTTAATAATTTCATCTTTATTTTTAGAACTAACAGATATAAAAAGCGTTTCTTTTTTTGCTTCTTTTAAACTGTTTTTGAAGGTTATTTTCATGCCTAATTTATTAGATTAATTTTATGCCCAATTCTTTCAATTGTTTATCGGAAATTTCCGAAGGAGAACCCATCATTAAATCTTTTCCTTCACCTGTTTTTGGGAAAGCGATAACTTCACGAATATTCGGTTCATTTTCAAGTATCATCATCAACCTATCAAAACCCCAAGCGATTCCTCCGTGTGGCGGAGTACCGGAACGAAATGCTTCAAGCATATAAAATAAATTTTTTTCTGTTTCTTCTTTTTTAACTCCCATAATGTCATAAACAGCCAAGAGCGCTTCCGGTTCATGGTTTCTAATTGAACCGCCGCCAATTTCAAAACCATTTAAGGTTATATCATATTGATTCGTAAGAATATTCGGAATATTTCTTTTATTTAATAAATCGTCATGAAATTTCGCCTGAGCCGCTGAAAATGGATTATGCGTAAAAGTCCATTCGCCTTCTGCTTGCGGATTATTGTCTTTGTTTGCTTTTTCAAAAAATGGAAAATCAATAACCCAGCAAAATGCCAAAAGATTTTTATTATTTTTATCTTTTCTTAAATCCGGCCTGTCGTTTCCATATTTTTCCATCGCTTCTTTATGCGAAATTTTTGGAAATGGAATTTCTTGTATTTCTTTTTCCGGATACAATTTTTGAACAATTTCTATCAATAAATTCTCGTTTAAATTCATCACTTCTTCCTTCTCTACAAAACTCATCTCCATATCAAGCTGAGTAAATTCCGGCTGGCGATCTCCTCGCAAGTCTTCATCGCGCATACATTTTGCCATCTGAAAGTATTTTTCCATGCCAGATGCCATTAAAAGTTGTTTATGTTGTTGAGGCGCTTGAGGTAATGCAAAAAATTTACCTTTATCAAGTCTGGAAGGAACAATAAAATCTCTAGCTCCTTCAGCTGTTGATTTTGAAAGTATTGGAGTTTCTATTTCAATGAAATTTTCCTTATCTAAATAATCACGAATAAATTTTACGACTTTATGCCTGTTGCGAATATTTTTCTGCATACGGCCTCTGCGCAAGTCAAGATATCTATATTTCATTCTGTGTTCTTCTCCTATTTCATATCCATCAGTTGATAAATCAATAGCTGAAGTTTCCGCTTTGTTAAGAATTTCAATATTTACAGCTTCAAGTTCAACATCGCCATTTAACACATCATCTTTTATATTTTTATCAGGACGCTTGTTTACAATACCGGTAATTTTTAAAACCCATTCTGGACGAATCTCTTTCGCCATTTCTATGGCTTCAATGCGGCTTGGCAATGCTATGCATTGCGCCTTCCCTGTCATGTCGCGTATATCAAAAAAAACCATTTTGCCTTGATCGCGACGCACATCCACCCACCCCGCAATTACAATTTCTTTTCCAATATTATTTTTTAAATCTTTAATATAAATTCTATTTTTCATGTTAAAAAGTATATCATAAAATAAGCAATAAATTAAAAATAGTCAATCTTTACGGCTTTTCTTACCTCCTTTATCGTTTTATTTGCCACTATCCGCGCTTTTTCAGTTCCCTCTTTTAAAATTTCCATGACTGCTTCAGGATTTTTTGCAAGCTCTTCCCTTTTTGCGCGAATAGGCGCAATCATCTTTTCCAGAACTTCAATCAAGCGCTTTTTAATTACAACATCACCCAGCCCGCCTTTTCTGTATTGCTCTTTCAACTTTTTAATTTCTTCTTTGTCTTCATCAAAAATATCCAAATATATAAAAACAACATTACCCTCTGTTTGCCCCTTGTCATTCACGTGAATATGGTTCGGGTCAGTATACATGTCCATAACTTTTTTAGAAATTTCTTCATAACTGTCAGAAAGGTAAATACAATTATTTAATGACTTGCTCATCTTTAAACCTCCGTCTATGCCAACCAGTCTTGGCGTATCACCTATTAAATGTTTAACTTTTTTAAAAGTTTCCCCATAAAAACGATTAAAGTCATCTACAATTTCATTGGTTTGTTCAATCATTGGCTTTTGGTCTTCGCCAACTGGAACTATGTTGCCATGACAAAATAAAATATCTGCGGCTTGCGAAACAGGATGCATTAAAAACCCGGCCGGCACATCTTCGCCATAACCTTTATCTTTCATTTCATCTTTTACCGTGGGATTTCTTTTGAGTCGCGCTAGTGTTACTAAATTTAAAAAAAGTATTGTGAGTTCAGCAATCTCTGGAATTTCGGATTGAATAAACATTACGGTTTTATTGGGGTCAAGTCCGCAAGCTAAATTATCTAACGCAACTTCTAAAACATTTTCTCTGACCTTGGCTGGATTATCCGCATTGGAAGTCAAGGCCTGGATATCAGCCACCATATAAAAGCATTGATTGCCTTCATTTTGAAGTTTAACCCTGTTTTGTATAGACCCGACAAAATGACCCAAATGGAGTTTTCCTGTCGGGCGATCACCGGTTAGCGCTATTTTTTCATCTTTTGCCATGAGTTTATAATATCATAATTTTCCCCATTTTAATAACAGATTGCGCACTTTTTGACTTTGACTATTTTTCTATCGTGCTAAAATGCGCTTATGGTAAAAACAAAAAGAGACAATATTCGCATACCGCCTCAAAGCATTGACTCAGAAAAAGCGGTATTAGGTTCTATTATGCTGCGCAAAGAAGCAATGGATGAAATAGAAGATTTAATTAATCCAGATTCTTTTTATGTAGAAAAACATAAAATAATTTTTAGAGCAATGCTTGATCTTTCCATAAAAAATGAACCGATTGACATGCTATCGCTTTCTATAAAGTTAGGTGAACAAAAACTGCTTGATGCTATTGGTAACAATCAATACTTGGCGGAAATAGTAAATGTCGTTCCTTCATCTGTCAATGTAAAACATTACGCAGAGATTGTGCAAAAAAAATACATCTTAAGAAGTTTAATTGAAGCGGCAGATTATGTGTCTGAACTTGCCTTTGAAGAAAATGACGACCATATGGATGAAATTTTAGACATGGCAGAGAAAAAAATATTCGGAGTTGTTTCTTCTCCTAAGAATCAAAAGTTCACGAGCATCAAAGATGCATTGCCGGAAGCATGGGAGCGATTAGAAAAACTTCATGAACATAAAGATGCCTTGAGAGGCCTGCCTACCGGATTTAAAGATTTAGACAATCTGCTTTCTGGTTTTCAAAAATCCGACTTAATAATCTTGGCGGCGAGACCTTCTATGGGTAAAACTACATTGGCGCTTGATATTGCCCGCATGGCTGCAATTTTACATAATAAATCAGTTGGAATATTTTCTCTGGAAATGTCTTCTCAGCAATTAGTCGACAGAATGCTATCCGCTGAATCCAGAGTGAACGCTTGGAATTTAAGAACTGGACGTATTTCAACTGATAAAGAATTTTTACAACTTAGAGATTCACTTGATAAATTATCAAAAGCAAAAATATATATTGATGACTATCCTGGAAACTCAATAATCAGGATGAAGGCCGTATCTCGCCGACTTAAAGCAGAAAAAGGTCTTGACCTTATTGTTGTGGATTACTTGCAACTTATGACAACTTCTAAAAATTACGACTCAATGGTCAATCAAGTCACGGAAATTTCAAGGTCGTTAAAAAGCTTGGCCAAGGAACTTAATTTACCAGTGCTGGCGCTTTCACAGCTTTCCCGCGCAGTTGAATCTCGTGGTGGAAAACCAAGACTTTCAGACCTTCGTGACTCCGGATCTATTGAGCAAGACGCTGATGTGGTTATGTTTATACACCGTGAAGATAAAGGCAAAGATGAATCAGAAAGAACAAATATCGCTGAGATATTAGTTGAAAAACACAGAAATGGACCAACGGGAAAAATTGAACTTTACTTTGATGAAAAAACCACAACCTTTTTAACTCTGGAAAAAAGTATCAGTGAGTTTTCAACAAAAAAAATTAGTAGTGCGCTTGATGAGTTTTAAGTGAAAATCAATCATGGATATAATAGAAAAATTAACTGAGATATTTAAAGAATTTCCGGGCATTGGCGAGCGACAAGCAAAACGCTTTGTATATTTTTTAATGTCTAAAAATCCCGCTTATGCGAAAAATCTATCTCTTTTGGTTTCGGATTTAAAAAAAGAAATAGCTCAATGTAAAGAATGTTTCAGATTTTTTATCTTGCCTGCTTCGCCGAGTCAAGGCGAGAATTCTAAAAAAGAAAAATTGTGCGACATTTGCGCTAACCTAAATACAGATTCTTCAATGCTAATGATTGTAGAGAAAGATTCTGATTTAGAAAGTGTCAGAAAAAGCAAAGTTTATTATGGAAAATATTTTATTTTAGGAGGACTTGTGCCTATTGTTGAAAAAAATACTAAAAATAAAATACGCATAAAAGAACTTATTGAAAGGATATCCGCCAAAGGCGGATCCGCCTCTGGCGGAAAAAACAACGGTAGTCTTAAAGAAATAATCTTGGGATTTTCTTTAAGTCCGCAAGGCGACCATACGGATTTTTATATTAAAAATGAAATAAAAGATTTAGCAGAATCTTTAAATATAAAAATTTCATCTTTAGGCCGTGGATTATCTACCGGAACCGAACTTGAATATTCTGACAACGACACCATAAAAAATGCTCTAAAAAATAGGCAATAATTCTTCCCCTTGGTAGTCCTACTGCCAAGTTTCTTATTTTATAGAAGTAATTTTTACTTTGATATATGGCTGACGATGACCATTTCGGCGAAGATAACGAGATTTTTGTTTATATTTCATAACGAGAATTTTACGAGCTCGGCCAATTTCCACAACTTCAGAATCAACTTTAGCGCCAGTAATAAAAGGCGTGCCAATCGTGGTATTTTTGCCATCATCAACCAAAAGAACTTTATCAAAAGAAATTTTATCCCCTTTTTTAAATTCCCCTTTGATTTTTTCAACAGAAATAAAAGTCCCTAAAGAGACCTTATATTGCTTTCCGCCTGTTTTTATGACTGCAAATTCCATAAAATCCATATTATCTGAAATTATCTGAAAACGCAAGTCCTTAT
Organism: Patescibacteria group bacterium; assembly: GCA_038063635.1. Lineage (GTDB taxonomy): Bacteria > Patescibacteriota > Minisyncoccia > Phycocordibacterales > UBA9973 > UBA9973. Next base: position 42,517 of record JBBTUS010000006.1, read on the forward strand.
AATATATTTTATTTACGGCTTGTCTAAATTTTGTTATACTAAGTCAGTATGCAAACAAAAACATTTGAGAGGTATTTTTTGTTAAGTCTTTTATTTATAACGTTTATTTTTACTTTTTTCATTTTTCGCCCTTTTTGGATAGTACTCATTTTGGGAGCTTGTTTTGCCGTAGTGCTGCAACCCATACATAAGTGGCTAAATAAAATTAAAATACCTAATTCTATTTCGGCATTTATTACTGTTATTTTATTTTTCATCGTTCTTTGTGTTCCAGTATTTAGCATAAGTTCTATAATCTTTAATCAATCTCAAAATGTTTATCAAGGAATTGTGGCCAATGGAAACGTAGGGTCATTTTTAGGTTCAATTGGAGATAAAATAAATTTAGCCTTGCCCCAAGGAGTAGTTTTTAATACAAATGAAATAGCTTCAAACTTTGTTTCTTTTATAACAAACAATATTACAAAAATATTCAATACTTCTCTTTCTGCTTTAATTTCATTAATCCTGCTTTTTTTAGCTACATTTTATTTTTTAAAAGACGGTCAGGAGTGGAAAAAGAAAATTATTTTATTAAGTCCTCTTTCAGACGATAATGATGAAAAAATAATCAATAAACTTTCAAAAACCATAAATGGAGTGATGGTAGGATATATGTTGATTGCTTTAATTCAGGGAATGTTGATGTGGATTGGATTGTCATTGTTTGGCGTGCCAAACCCAGCTTTTTGGGGATTGGTGGCAGCCATAGCCGCTCTTATCCCGCCATTTGGCACTAGCCTTGTTTCTGTTCCAGCAATAATTTTTCTCTTTGCAACAGGACATACGTTGCCTGCCATTGGTCTTCTAGTCTGGGCTATAGTTATGGTTGGAATGATAGATAATTTTTTAAATCCGTTTATTATCGGTAAAAAAATAGAAATATCTCCATTTTTAATACTTTTTTCTGTGTTGGGTGGCATTGCCCTCTTGGGGCCTGTGGGAATTTTAATCGGTCCGCTGGCTGTAACCATGCTTAATACTCTCTTTTTAATTTATAGAAATGAATCAATCTAAAATAAAACTTTATAACACTCTGAGTAGAAAAAAAGAAGAATTTACGCCGATAAATGAACTGGAAGTCCGCATGTACACCTGCGGACCGACAGTTTATAACTACACACACATAGGCAATCTGCGTTCTTATATTTTTGCCGATATATTATGCCGTACCCTCAAATATAGCGGATTAAAAGTAAAACAAGTAATAAACATTACAGATATCGGACATCTTTCCAGTGATGCTGATTCTGGCGACGATAAAATGACCAAGGGACTTTTGCGCGAAGGAAAAGAATTAAGCTTAAAAAATATGCGCGAACTTGCGGAATTTTATACAGAAAGTTTTAAAGAAGATTTAAAAATACTTAATGTTGAAAAACCTAACGGAATGTATTTTGCCAGTGATTATATAAAAGAAGATATTGATTTAATAAAAAAATTAGAAAAAAAGGGATACACATATAAAACAAGTGATGGAATTTATTTTAATATCTCTAAAATGTCTGATTATGGAATATTGTCTGGTGGAAAAAAAAATTGGAATAAAGAAGGAGCCAGAATAGCCGAAAATTCCGAGAAAAAAAATCCGGAAGATTTTGCATTATGGAAATTTAATAATGAGATTGGTTTTAAATCTCCTTTTGGAAAAGGTTTCCCGGGATGGCACATAGAATGTTCGGCAATGAGTATGAAATTTTTAGGCGAACAGTTTGATATTCATACCGGTGGAATTGATTTAATCCCAATACATCATACAAATGAAATTGCCCAATCGGAATGCGCAACTGGCAAAAAACCTTTTGTAAAATTTTGGATGCATAGTGAGCATGTAGATACAGGAGGAGAGAGAATGGCAAAATCAGTCGGCAATTTTCTAAAAATTCAAAGTTTAATAGAAAAAGGCATAAATCCTATAACCTACCGTTTTTGGCTTTTAATGGCTAATTACAGAACTAAGGTGAACTTCGTTTGGGAAGCCCTGGAGGGCGCAGAAACAGCCCTTAAACGCCTTTATCGGCTTTATTTGAACCTTGGAGAAGAGGTTGGAGACATAAACAAGAATTATCAAAAAAAGTTTAAAGAGTGTTTGAAAGACGACCTAGATACTTCAAAAGCTCTTGCTCTTCTTTGGGATTTGTTAAAAGACCTGCCCGCCGATAAGGAGAGTGAGAAAATTTTAAACAAAGATAAAAAAGCTACAATATTGGATTTTGATAAAGTTTTAGGCTTAGGTTTTCTAAATTTAAAAGAAGAAGATATTCCAAAAAAAATTACAAAATTAGCGGAAGAGCGCGAACTCGCCCGTAAAAATAAAGATTGGAACACAGCTGATGAAATTCGCGAGAAAATATCAGAAATGGGATACGATACAGACGACACTTCTTCCGGTCCAAGAATACGTAAAGTTTAATTTACTTATTTCTCCCAAGGAAAATCAGGCCTTCCAAAATGACCCCATTGTGAAGTTTCGGCAAATTTAATATTCTCTAAATTTAATAATTTTTTTATTCCTTTTGGAGTTAAATTATATCCTTCTATGATAGTTTCCTTTCCATCTAATACTGCAATAGCCATAACTGGTTCTGGCTTCCCTATTGCATAGGCAAGTTTTACAAAAACTTCTTTTGCTTTATACATTTTTATAAAATCTATTGCAATTTTTCGAGCTATATATGCTCCGCTTCTATCCACTTTTGTGCAGTCTTTCCCGGAAAAAGACCCTCCCCCAATCGGTATTTCTGGACCGTAATTATCTACCACTAATTTTCTGCCTGACAAGCCGGCATCCGCGTCAAACCCGCCCATCGTCCAATCTCCAGCCGGATTAATTAAATATTTCTCGGCAGAAATTATGCTTTTTACTAGCGGTAATAAGTCTGTGTTTTTAGAACTTTGAAAACTTACTACGACTGTTTTTATTTTATCCCCGTCTAGCGTAACTTGCACTTTACCGTCATATGGATATTTTTCATAAATTTTCATACAAAGATTTCTAGCTAATTCATATTCTAATGGCATTAAATTTCTTGTTTCAGCAGTGGCATATCCTTTCATAATTCCTTGGTCTCCTGCGCCTCCAATATCTACTCCTTGAGCAATCTCTGGACTTTGTTTGGATAAATTAACAATAACTTTATAATTTTCTCCGACAATTCTTTTTATTAAAAACTCTAAATTCGGCGATGCTTTGCTCGTAACTTCTCCGTTGACAGTGATAAGATTATGGCCACCCATTACTTCTATGCCTACGCGACTTTCTTTGTCATTTTCCAAATAGGCATCTAGTATAGAATCCGCGATAAAATCACAAATTTTATCTGGATGACCGGGACTTACAAATTCTGCTGTTTTTATACTCATATTTTTTAAAATAAAAGGTATTAAACCTTTTAATTCGACGTCGACTCGGACGTCGTGAACGAGATTACTCGTTCACACGCTCCTCGCTCGTCGAAATAAAAAATCCTCTAATTGAGGAAAGATTTTTACGTTGACTGGACGTACTTATCTCTCCTAATATTGCTTTTGCAATATTGGTTGGATTTAGCACCTTGCCAAATAAATTCTAACAGGTTGCTGAGCGACTCGAGCCAAATCTCGTTCTCCATCCGCAGTTTTAACGAAGGAGGATCATCGCTACTCTTGATACAAACTATTTAGTTATAAATACATAATAGCAAATATATACTTTTATGCAAATATATTTTAAAAAGTAAAATATTGCTTAATTTCTTTACTTATAATAGTATTTACTATATATTTAATTAATAAATTATGATGGTAGACTCAATTATTAGTGCAAAAAAAATAAACGAATCAGATGTCGTTATTCTGCTGGCCGGTTATGAAAAAACTGTTTCGTCAAAAAAGGGCGCATCAAAAGGTCCTAAAAAAGTTTTAGAAATGCTTGACTCAAAAATTGAGTTTTTTGACCGTACTTATAAAACAATTCCTAGTAATAAAATTAAAATTGGAGAAAAAAATCTTGGTATTATGAAGTTTTTTTCTCCAGAAAAAGTTTATAAAAAAATAACATTGGAGTGCGAAAAATTACTTAAAAATAATAAATTTATATTCTTACTAGGAGGAGAACATTCCGTCTCATTAGGACATTTAAAGGCTTTAACAACAAAAATAAATCCGAAAGAAGTTACAATAGTGCAAATAGATGCTCATTGCGACTTACGTGATAACGATAGCGACTATAGTAAAAAACCATCAAAATTTGCGCATTCATGTGTGGCGCGTCGCGCTCATGAATTAGGATATAATCTTATTCAAATTGGTATTCGTACTTATTCCATTGATGAATATAATTATTTTTCTGATCCACAAAATAATATTACGGTTTTTGAATGGGGTGTTGGCAAAAAAATTCCAACCATAGAAGAAATAATTGGGTCTATTAAAACAAAATATGTTTATATTACTATAGATATAGACGGATTTGACCCAAAATATATGCCTGGAACCGGCACTCCCGTACAGGGTGGCCTTGATTGGTGGTATGGAATAGAGCTTATAGAAAATATTATAGATAAAAAAGACATGATAGGAGCAGATATAGTAGAAGTATCCCCTGTTAAAGATTCAGTTCTAACTGAATACGGAGCTGCTCAACTTTGTTATACAATGATAGCTCATAAATTTAGGGATAAATTAATTTCTTAAAAATTTTTTTTCTATAAATACAAAATACTATAATCAAATTTATTATTATAAAATAGACGCCAAAAGAGTATATTGAAAAAATCCAATTTTTTATAATTAACAAGCCTATAATATTATTTACTATTCCAGAAAGATATAAAATCCCTGTTTCTGTGTGCGGAAACTTCCAAGATTTTATGATGGTTGGAAAGGCTGCTAGACCATCGCTTAATATTGCAAAAAGAATTGAAACTCCCAAATTCTTAGTTAAAATATATATTGCGAGAGCAATTAATGATAAAAAACCACAAAACATATCAAATTTTGTGATTTTCCAATAACCATTTTTCACAATTAAAGAAGCGACCAATACAATCAAGGGGCCAAAACCAGCAATAAATACCGGTAGCACAGAAAGTCCTGCTCCCGCTTTCAGCTGAAAAAATACGCCAATAAATGGCGCAAGCATCCAAATAAACCAAGAAACCAGATTGGGTCTTGTTTCTCCAAAAAACATATTCTTAAAATAAAAATAATAACCTATTACGGTTGAAAGTATAATTAGATATCCAAATTGTTCAGGAAGCATTCTAAAATTATATCATATTACTCCAGTAAACAAGGTTCAACCTTGTTAAAATCTTGTTAAAATTCTTTTCTGAAATTTAACCAGTCACTTATAAAATCCTTAAACTCTTTACGGTATTTAAAGTATTGTGGAAAATTTTCCATATCCAAAATAGATTTTTCTTTTCTATTAAAACCACAATGATCTAAAAAGCTTGAGAACTTATAATTAAACAAAAAAATTTTTACCCTTATTAAATTTTTAATTCCCTCTTCTTTCCAATTTTTCTCTATTAATTTTACTGGGTTTAATCCAATATAAGCGAACAAATACTTTAAATAATTATCCTTTTGAACATGACTGCCTTTAAATCTACCTTGAAAGAGGGTGCCATTTCTATTGTATTTCTTATTGAAATACATAGTATAAGCAGTCATTAATTTTTGCATAAACAAACTAATTCCACCTTCACTTTTTTCATTGATTAAAATATGAAAGTGATTAGGCATCAAACAATAAGCACCAATTTCAACCAATGTTTCGTTTCTCTCTAAATTCAAAAGTTCTGACAAGGTCTGACCTTGTCTTAAATAGTCTCCTAAATCTACTTTCAAATTACTATTGCATAAATATAAAAGAATTAAAAATCTATAATAATCACTTGTTTCATTAAAAATAATTCTTTTATCGGTACCTCTGTTATAAATATGATAAAACTCGCCGATAGAAAATTCTATATTTCTACTCATTAATATATTTTAGCAAAGAATACACAGAAGACAAGGTTCAACCTTGTCTTCTGTGTTGTTTGTATTAAAAATGAAACCTAAGAAGCAAGAGGTGATCTAGATTCTAGTATTACTCTTAAGCTTTGAATTTTATCAAGTGCCTCTTTCAGCATATTAACACCTTGTTCATGTAAAGTATTTTTCTCTTGTTCAGAATAATCTTTATATTTTGTGTCTGCCAATTTAGCTTCGGGGTCTATAAGATAATTTCCTTGTTTCTCTTTAAACAACGGGTCTTCGGCTTTAATTATTAAATCATAAATTTTTTCGAGCTTTTCATCAAATACCTTAATGGGTTCATACGAATATATTTCATCTTTATTTTTTGGATAAAAATACCCGCCGTAACTCTCTTGAGCACACTTAAGATATAATTGGGCAAGTTCGTCAAAAGAATTTTCAAGGTCAAGTGCTAATGATTGATCTACATTATAATTTTTATTATAAGGAGGTAAATATTGATCAATACGTCCTGAAACGTGTTTAATTCGAGCTAAAATTGCTTCATGAAGTTTATCATAATGTTTCTCCCTGACTTTTGGTCCCCATATGCCAGGTGCTGCATTGGGGAAGGATTTGTATTTAATACTTTTTCTTTCCTCAACTGTTGGTTTAATATCCATTGATTTATTCATAAAATTTTTGAATTTGATTTAATTTATAATATTTAGATTACACTACTTTAACATTTAAAGTCAAAATTTTTAGCTATTTTATATTCCTTCTTTTTTAAGCTGTTCTATAATCTCACGAGATTTGTGAGAAAGCTTGTTGGGAAGTTTAATATTTAATTTAATCAATAAATCTCCACGTTTTGTTTTTGAAACAGGCACACCTTTGCCGCGCACGCGAAGTATTTCATTTATGGAAACACCTTCTGGAATGGTAACTTTTATTTCTCCATCTAAAGTTTGAATTGGATACTCCGTGCCAAGCAGCGCTTCAGAAAGTTTTAAATTTAGATTCATTACAAGGTCATTTCCATCTCTCTTAAATATTGAATGTGGCACAACATTTATTTTTATATAAAGATCCCCGATTGTTCCATTTTTTACAGCTTCTCCCATGCCACTCATGCGAATCATTTCTCCGTTACGAATTCCGGCAGGTATTGAAATTGATATTTCTTCTTCGCGACGCAATACTCCTGCGCCCTTGCAATGAGAACAAATTTCTTTTGGAATTTCTCCCACGCCTAAGCATTCATTGCAGAGTTTTGTACTTGAAATATTTCCAAAAATAGTTCTTTTTGCTTCGCGAATTTTTCCTTGTCCATTGCAAGTTTTGCAAGTTTGCGTTTTTGTACCTTCCTTGGCTCCGGAACCGCCACAAATACTGCACTTAGATATTTTAGTAATTAAAACTTTTCTAGTAACGCCAAAGATGGAATCAGAAAAAGAAATTTGAATCTCCGTTGAAATATCGCGTCCACGACGTGTTTCATATCTTTGTTCTCCGTTTCCTCCAGTAAAGAAATCGCTAAAAATGTCATTTAAATTTCCAAAATCAAATTCTGAACCAGAACCATTTTGAAAACCGCTGAAATCAAAACCGCCGAATCCGCCTTGTTGGTATCTAGCGCCTCCGCCTTGATTTATATTTTTAAACCCAGCTCCAAATTGGTCATATTTTGAACGCTTAGAGTCATCAGAAAGCACCTGATAAGCTTCATTTGTTTCTTTAAACTTAGCTTCGTTGCCACCTTTCTTGTCTGGATGATATTTGTGCGCTAACTTATAAAAAGCCTTTTTGATTTCATCTTTTGACGCATTTTTATTTACACCCAATGTATTATAATAATCTTTCATAATGTTTAAAGAAGCATTATATCATATATTATGTAAACATTTCAATAAAAATTTAAAGCGTCGTGGGTTCCTTGTCCTATATCTCCGAGGGCGAAGGCGCTAAAATTTCTATTGGAATGTTTATTTATATCATGGGTTCTGCTTCCTGTGAAGCTTTATTTGCCTTCAACGCTTCTTTTGAAACACCTGATTCAACCTCATCGGTTCTTTCTTCGTCTTCTTCGTATTCCTCTTGCACTTTTCTCTTTGTTTTTCCTTCAATTATCGTCTTTTCTTCCGCGCTTCTTATAATTGTTGCTTCTTCTTCAGCGATAAGTCTAGCTGCATCATGTTTTGATATAGAATATTTTCTGTGAGATGCAGAAATAATATCTTCTCGATAAGAAGGATGCGTAGGCGGTAGTACTCTCAAAGTTTCCGCGGAAAATGGGTCATATGATTCTCCGTCAATCGTCATTTTTACATAAATTTCTCCAACCGCTAGATTGATTAAATCTTTTATGTCAAAAACTGGAGCAAATTCCGGTTTCATTTTAATCGCATCTTCTCCGCCAATTCTAAAAGCAATAATACTGCCACAGTTACCAAGCACTGCTTGATGTACTTTAGTAATAATCTGACCGACATACTGATGCGCTATAGTTAAATTTAGCGCATATTTTCTAGCTTCTGATAAAATATTTTCAAAAGTTTGCGTAACTACATTTTGAAACTCGTCTACATATAAGTAAAAATCCGTACGGTCTTTTTCCGGAATAGCCGCGCGCTCCATTCCTGCTTGTTTTATTTTAGTCAGGAATATTGAACCAAGAAAACTGGAATTTTCTTCCCCAAGGCGGCCCTTGGAAAGATTAATCAGAATTATTTTTTCTTCGTTCATTAATTTACTTATATCTATTTTATTTTGTTTCTGTCCAAAGATATTTCTAAGCAATGGGTCGGATAAAAATTGTCCGAGTTTATTTACAAGCGGAATAATAGCATCAGTATCAAATTTTTCAGACCAATCGGCGAATTCAATAGCGAAGAATCTTTTAACCATGTCGTCTGTAATATATTCAACAACTTTTTGCCTATAATTTCTGTCTGTCAGCATTGAAATCATCCCGCGCATGGTTGCATGCGGATAATCAAGCAAGGCTAAACACGTAAAACGAAAAACGTGTTCAAGACGAGGTGTCCAATTGGCTCCGAATTGTTTTTGAAAAACCTCAATAAGACCTTGAGTAAGTTGAAACTTAAACATCGGGTCCACGTTCGCCAGTGGATTAAATGAAGCTGGATATTCAAGGTCTGTAGGGTCAATAATGCACACGTCTTCAACGCGTTCTTTTGGTATGTAGTCTAAAATAGCATCAATAACGTCTCCGTGCGGATCAATAAAACACAAGCCATGATTATATGTTATGTCTTGACGCATAAAAAGTTCAAGTAGTTTACTTTTTCCTACACCGGATTTTCCAATAACATAAAGATGTCTTCTGCGGTCAATACGCTTTATGCCGAAAATAAATTTCTTTTCTTCCAGAGCTGCCACATAATTCGTACGGCCAATAAAAGAAACCTCCTCTGGATTAACTTTTCCAAAAACAGGAAGTTCTGGCGGAGGAGGAGCATATTTAATTATCTGCACTCGATTTGGCTTTGGCATATTATTTTGTTATTTTACTACAATTTTGGCTTATTTTCAACCTGTTTCTGTTTCCCCTAAGTCCGACTTAGGGGAAACTTTAATACACTTCCTGTTGATAACACTTTTCACAATATATTATTTCGGGTCGGTTGGGAGCGTAGGATGTTTCAAATTCTACACTGCATTTTCCTTTATGTTCATGGTTTTCTTTATCGCACATGCAAGACCTATGCCAAAGTTTCATTGGATTTCGTTGTTTTAATCTTTGATAATGTCTGCAGTTTGGGCAAAATCTTGGTAAAGCAATATTATTTTTTCTCAAAAAATTTAATTCATCTTTTATGATGCGATAAGCTTGCGTACATAAAGTTAACTCACTGCCATTATTGGGACAAGCTATAGTTTCATTTAGAATATCTTCTTTTACATCTTGAATATGATTTGGCAAATCGTTTGATTTTAACGTAGTTTTATATTCTTTCTTTAGAGGTTCTCTAAAAAAATATCCTTCTTCCGTTATTTCTTTTTTGGTTTTTGGAAAATATTCTTGGGCAATTGTTTCATTGTAGGAGAATGGAGATAATTCGCTTGGGAAAAATTCACCATATTTATATACTCTGCCTTTACTATCTACATAAGGCATATCGTTCATATGTTTTATTATTTTAGGAACTAATTCTTCATATTCTTCTTTTGTATATTTTTTATTCAAAATACAATATTCCCCTTTTCTTATTCCAATACAACCAAATAAATTTTTCGAGTTATAACACATATAAGTATAATTGGTATCCAAACAACTGTGGGTTAATATTGAAAAATGTTGATTAAACGCTTTTATTCCCGTATCAACCCCCTCATACAACAAAGAAGCGCTAGCCCCAAAACCATAACAATCATAATTATTTTCTGCCCAACCTCCGTGAGCTGAAAATTTTGTATCCTTGTTGTCTCCATAAATATCAAAAGATTGTTTGGTATTTTTTGAATTCATAATATTATCTCCGGTACTATCTGAAGATTTTATTATATTGACATATTTATTAGGAAATTTTAAAACAAAGTCAGTATATTTATTTTTAAAATCAGATAAAATTTTATAATTTCCAAAATCTAGATTCTTTTTTATTTTTAAATACTCTTCTTTGGAATATTGTTTGTTAAAAACACAGTATTTTTTGTTATGTAAATTAATACAACCTATGCAATCTTGGCAATTCACGCAATTTTTCAAAAAATAACAGTTTATAGATTGACCTGAATTATAAGAAAAATGAGTTTGAAACAAAGAATCAGAAAGTATGTCTTCATAACATAATTCGGATTTTACAATAGAATATGTGTCAACGCAGTTTTTTAAACTAGATGCGCCTTGAGAATAAAGAACGTCTTCATTTAAATAGGAAGCATAAACAAGATAACAATTTTTACAATCAGCATTATGATTGCCATATGGAAAATTTACACAATTAGTATTGCCAACATTGGCTAAAGGCACTTTTAATAATAATTCTTTATATTGTTCGAAGAATGGCTTACTAAAATCATAATCTTTTCCATAAGAAGCAGCGTCCCAATCATCTCCCCACCAAATATCATGATCATAAACTTTTCCCTTAAATTCAGGGTTAAACATCGCTATTATTGATTTATTTGTTTTGTCACAAGTTCTTTTAAAGAGAGCTCTTTCATTTCTCCAAGTTAGCCTTCTTATCATCCTGCATTCCGGACAAAAAGTCGGAGGCGGAACTTTTATTTTCTCATAGAAATTAAAATCTTCCGGCTCTATTATAAAGTCTTTTTGGCAATTTTGACATTGTTGAATTTTTTTTTGCATATGTTTAAAAATTTTTATGCTTCCAAATTTTAACTCGAAATTTTATAGTTTTCCATATAATTGATAAGGTGTATATAAAATATTCTAGTTTTAATTTTATTTTTTTCATAGAAATTCAGCTTGATAACATTTTTCGCAATATACAATTTCTTTTCGGTTATTATTAATCGCTGTTTCAAATTCATTTTGGCATGGATTTTCTGCGTGAAAATGCCCAATGGTATTTTTATATTCTTTATTTTCTGATTCTACACCATTACACATGCATTTTCTATGCCAGAGTTTTGGCGGATTAACCATTTTTAACCGTTCATAATACCGGCAATTAGGACATAAATGGGGCAAAGCTAGCCTCATAGATTGATAAAATTTTAACTCGTCTGGTAAAATACGAAAAGCTGTCGTGCATTGTTCATTGCAATTACCTTTATGTTCACATTCAATAACTTCATTTAATATGGACTCGGTAACATCGTTAATATGATCAGGTAAATTTTCTGGTTGAATGGTTATTTTATAATCTCTTGTAATTGAATCACGCCAATAAAATCCTTGTTTTAACGCCTCTTCTTTTGTAAGAGGAAAATATTTATTTGCCCATGTTTCATTATATGCCCATAAAGAAAGTTCAGACGGATAAAATTCTCCATACTTATAGATTCTTCCCTTTTTATCAACATAAGGCATATCGTTCATATGTTTTTTAATTTTAGGAATTAATTTTTCGTATTCTTCTTTTGTATATTGTTTGTTTAAAATACAGTATTTTTTTTGCTTTAGCCTAACACAGCCAAAAAGATTAGCGCCACCATAAATATTCTCGGAATATTCAACATCTATAACATTATTGCTCCCACGACAAAAAAAACTTCGCTGTGATTGAGTGCTTCCATTTACTTCGTATAAAAGCTCTGAGGTATCCCCTCCAAAAGTAATATCATAACTATCTTTTAATAAAAGCCCGCAAGTAAAAATATTTTTGCAATTTTCTACACCTTCAAGAGTAATAAAACAGTTTTTACAATTTTTAGTATTTTGAAGACCATCACCGCTTACATTATATGAGTTTATGACAATAGAAAATCGTCTTGGTGTCTTATAATAAAGTTCCATAAATTTTTCTTTCGCTTTTTGTATAACTTTATAGCTTCCTAAATCCCATTTAGCTATTTGTTTCTTATATTCTTCTTTTGTATATTGAACATTAAAAATATTGTGTTTTTGATTTCTTAAATTTATACAGCCAAAGCAATTTGAACATCCTATACAATAAAAAAGGAAAGATGAGTCAAGACACTCATCCGAAAAATAAGTAAATTTTGTATTATAGACTCCAGTTGAGTTTATGGTATTGTATACATGATCAGCATTCCAAATAACATCAGAATCCATAGAATCGCGAGAAAAAAGTGGAGCTTGACAATAATAAGAATTAATAGATTGAAAACCGCCAAAAACAAAAGTGCAGTTTTTGCAACGAACATTTCCATGGCAATATTTATTATTAGTACAATTTCTTGAATTTGTCCCCTGTGACGGAACAATTTTTTGTAGTTCATATAATTGTTGGAAAAATGGCTTATTAAAATCATAATCTCTACCATATAGAGTTCCATCCCAATCATCTTTCCACCAACACGGAGAACAATAAACGACAAAAGGAGTTTCAGGAGCAAATAAACTTACAATATTTTCTCCACATTTATCACACTTATCTTTATATAAAGCACGTTCTTCACGATAAGCTAAACGTCGAATTAGTCTGCACTCCGGACAAAAAGTCGGTGGCGGAACCTTTATTTTTTCATAAAATAAAAAATCGTCTGGCTCGATTATAAAGTCTTTTTGGCAATTCTGACAGTTTCTAGTTTCATTTTTCATTTCTTAATCTAAAAAAAGTCGTCTATCCACTTAAAAATTTTTGGTTCTACTTTTTTATATTTTTTCCATAATTTATTTGGTAATTTTTCCAAATCTGGAAATTTATATTCATCTCTTAAAATCGGATAAAAAAAACAAATAAGTATTATCAGTATGGTAAGCGGTATACACCAAAGAAATATAGTAAAACCCAAAAAACGAATTATTAAAATAGCTACGATTATTGCAAATATTAAAGTTCCATTATGCATATTTAATTTATATAAAAATTTTTAAATTAATAAGTATATTACTCTAGTATTTTTTTTAATACATCTTCCGGCACTTCACGAATTGTTCCCGAAGAAGAAATAGGGTTTTGTGTTTTTGGGTTTTCTTCTTTTTTGATAGGTATTTCTTCTTTCTTTTTTATCTCTTCCTTTACTTCTTTGGAAACTTCAGGCGATTCAGCTCCGTTAGATTTAGCTGAAATGAAATTTTTTAATTTATCCATATCTTCCCTGCTTGCAGATCTATCTTTTGACGGAGAACTGGATGTTGGTTGCGTATTTTTTAATTCATTTAGAGAGATTGAAGGCGTTTCTTTTTCTATAGGTTTTTCTTCTTTATTTGTTTGAGAAGATGAAAAAACCTTATTTTCAGAAAGAGTTTTGTTTAAAATTTCTCTTAAAGCTATATTTTCTTTGGGTTTTTCCCCGCCTGCCTGCCCGACACGTTGACGCGAGTCATGCGGGCGGGCATTAGCTGTGCTAAAAGCATTGCGGTCAGGTTTTTGCGTTTGATTTACAAATTTATTTTTAATTGGTGCATATTGCTGTTTATCTCTTGGTTGTGGATTTGAAAATGAAGCTTTTTTATCAAAAACTCTTTTAATCGCCGAAAATATTCCCGGTCTTCTTATTGCTTCGTCCGGATGTTGGATATGTATATCAACTCTTTCTGGATATCTTTCTTCTCGGGCTCTTTCTATATTATTGGTATAAACTTCTTTTTTTTCAAATTCTATTCCTAAATCAGATAATGGCTTATAAAACTTTACTTCATCTTGTCTTACTTGGCTCATTGACCCTTTTATAGGCTTTAATTCTCCAGATTTCATTTTTGCTATGCAATCCCTGCAATACACTGGACGTCCTTTTTCTGGCTTAAAAGGCACAGTTGTTTCTTTTTTACAAATAGAACATTCAGCGGGAAATTTTTCTACCTCACTAGCTTCATTTTCATTTCCAAGAGACATTCCACTCCAATTGTTTATTTCTCGTTCTACAACTTCTTTTGATCTGCAATATAAATCACGAGAAGATTTTATAACTTCTTCCTCTGTTTCTTTATTGCCTTTTGCCATTGGAGGTATTGTTCTAGCTGAAAAAGGTCTTGAAGTTACACCGTCTATCATTAATTTTAAATATATTTTATAGTTTGGAAGATTAACAATATCTTGAGGAGTAAATTCCGGGTCAAATTCTTTTTCTAAAAATTCCGCATCATCGGCGCCGCAACGAAAAACTATCATCGTGCCAACGTTGCCAAAAACAGCATCACGAACTGCAGAACTTTTATCCGAAACAAGCTGGGCGGTATATTGATGAGCAACCGTCAGATTTAATCTGTATTTTCTGGCTTCAGATAAAATACCGGCAAAAGCGTCCGTCACAAAATTTTGAAATTCATCCACATAAAGATAAAAATCTTTTCTTTCATCTTCTGGAATACGCACACGTTCCATCGCCGCAAGTTGAATTTTAGTAATAATCATACCACCCAAAAGCGAAGAATTGTCTTCACCGATGCGCCCTTTGGAAACATTTACAAGAAAAATTTTTCCCTCATTCATTATGTCAAAAATGTTTATTGTGCTTTTTGACTGCCCTACAACATTTCGAATAATGGAAGTAGAAAGAAATTGACCTACTTTATTTTGGATAGGAGCAATAGCTTCATTTCTAAATTTGTCTTGCCAAGCCTCATATTCGTGAATCCAAAAAGCTTTAATAACTGGGTCTTTTAGATTTGAAATTATTTTTTGGCGATAATCTTTGTCCACTAGCATTCTAGGTATGCCAAGAAGCGTAGTCCCAGGAGTATCTAGAAGAGCTAAAATAGCATTATTTAAAATGTATTCCATTCGAGCGCTCCAAGCATTGGCCCAAATTTTGGTAAATATTCCCATAAGACCTGAAGCGACCAAATGCTTGTATTTAGGGTCAATAAGTTCTAGAACATTAAAACCAACATGATATTCTGTGTCTGCCGGATTAAAATAAACAACATCTTTCATGCGATTTGGAGGAATTGAAGAAAGAATTGCTTCAACATTTTCTCCGTGCGGGTCAACCATACATACACCATCGCCATTTTTGATGTTCTGAATAATCATATTAAACATGAGCACAGATTTACCTGTTCCTGATTTTCCAAGAATATAAACATGCTGGCGCCTATCTTTGCGCTTTATGCCAAAAAGCTGATTTTTATCTCTATAAGTAGAATACCCAATATATGTAATATCTTTATTTAAAGGCAAATCTAAGGCGTTCATATGTTAAATTATAACACTCTATAATAGATTTTAGCAAAAAATTTTAAGGGTTTTTATGTTTTTGGACCTGCTCCATAGTGAGTTTGCTTTATTTTTTAGGAGCTTCCTCTTCCGGCTTTTCTTTTGCCTCGTCTGTAGACGGACCTTCTTTATATTCTGCATCGCGAACTTTAGAATCTTTTTCTTCAGAAGTTGCTTGTTCTGATTTTGCTGAAGAACTGGTTTCATCTACTTTTGCCATAGCTTCGCCAATTTTAGACATCTCACTGGAAAGTTCTTCGGTGGCTTTTTTAATTGCTTCAGAATCCGTTCCGTCTTTTACTTCTTTCAAAGAAGTTATTTTAGCATTTACCCCATCCTTAATATCCGATGGGATTTTTGCTTCGTTATCTTTCAATGCTTTTTCCGCAGTGTAAATAATCATTTCCGCGGTATTTTTTATATCAACAATTTCTTTTTTCTTTTTATCTTCCTCTGCATGAAGTTCAGCATCGGCCTGCATTTTCTTAATATCTTCTTCTTTTAATCCAGAACTTGCTTCAATTTTAATTGATTGAGCTTTTCCGGAAGCTTTATCTTTTGCCGTAACATTTAAAATTCCATTTGCATCAACATCAAAAGTAACTTCAACTTGTGGAATACCGCGAGGTGCTGGCGGAATTCCATCTAATATAAATCTTCCTAAACTCTTGTTATCGGAAACCATTGGACGTTCTCCTTGCACAATATGAATTTCAACAGAAGTTTGATTGTCGGCTGCAGTTGAAAAAATTTGAGATTTAGAAGATGGAATAGTTGTGTTTCTTTCAATTAATTTTGTAGAAACTCCTCCAAGCGTTTCAATACCGAGTGAAAGAGGTATAACGTCCAAAAGCAACACATCACGAACTTCACCGGCCAAAACTCCAGCTTGAACCGCAGCTCCTAAAGCCACAACTTCATCGGGATTTATAGACATATTCGGTGTTTTTCCAAAAAGATTTTTCACCGCATCAACAATCGCCGGCATTCTTGTTTGTCCGCCAACCATTATAATTTCGTTTATTTCATTCATTTTAAACGGCGATGCTTCAAGAGCTTTTTTTGTTATTTCAATTGAACGGTCAATATATTCTTTTGTTAATGATTCCAGAGTTGCTCGAGACATTTTTAAAAGCAAATGTTTTGGTCCGGAAGAATCAGAAGTGATAAATGGAACATTTATTTCCGTTTCCATTGTTGTAGAAAGTTCATGCTTTGCTTTTTCCGCAGCTTCTTTTAATCTCTGATGAGCCAGCGGGTCTTTTCTGACATCAATGCCAGATTCTTTTTTATATTCCTCGGCTATCCAAGTAATAATTTTTCTATCAATATCGCCTCCACCCATATGTGAATCTCCGTCAGTTGATTTTACTTCAATAATATCATCTCCAATTTCTAAAACTGAAACATCAAAAGTTCCGCCGCCAAAATCATAGACAACTATTTTTTCATTTTTCTTTTTATCAAATCCATAAGCCAGAGCTGCGGCTGTAGGCTCGTTTATAATACGTTTCACGTCAAGTCCGGCAATCTGACCGGCATCTTTGGTTGCTTTTCTTTGAGCATCATTAAAATAAGCGGGAACAGTAATAACTGCTTCTGTTATTTTCTCGCCTAATTTTGTTTCAACATCTGTTTTAATTTTTTGCAAAATCATCGCTGAAATTTCTTCCGGACGATAAAATTTATCCAGCATTTTAACTTTTACGCCGCCACTTTCACCAGCTTCAATTTTAAATGACGCAGTAACTTTATCTTTTTGCACTTCCGGGTCGTCGTATCTATGACCCATATAGCGTTTTATTTCTGAAATTGTATTTTCCGGATTAGTAACTGCTTGCCTCTTTGAGAGAAGTCCGGTAATACGGTCACCATTTTTTGTAGTGGCTACTA
Organism: Patescibacteria group bacterium; assembly: GCA_038063635.1. Taxonomy (GTDB): domain Bacteria; phylum Patescibacteriota; class Minisyncoccia; order Phycocordibacterales; family UBA9973; genus UBA9973. Next base: position 60,177 of record JBBTUS010000006.1, read on the forward strand.
CAGAAGGCGTGGTGCGGTTGCCTTCTACGTTTTCAATAATTTTCGGTGCGCCTCCTTCAATAATTGCTACAGCCGAATTTGTTGTACCCAAATCTATACCTATTATTTTTGACATAATATTTTATTTAATTTCCGCCTGAGGCGGATCAGCCCTTTGGCTGAAATTATTAATAATCTTATTTATACAACCATTATATACGAAACAAATATTTTTAGCAAGTTTTTAGTGACCGCGAAATACTTGTCAAAAGACAGTATATATTATAATATATAGCTATGTCAAGAAAAATGGATTATTCTAATAAGATATTAAAGATTTTGGCCGAAAAACCAGTTGTTTCAGTTGAATCAATAAAAAGTGAGGATCCTAAGAAAAATTATGCTTTTGCTCGTTCAATAAAAAATTTAGTTGAATCAGGATGCATTGAAATGCTTCAGTCTGATAATCAAACTTATTTAAAAATAACTAAAAAAGGTAAAGGCAAATTAAATTGTATAAAACTAGAGGGTGAAGAAGCGCTTGTGTCTAATACTTGGGATGGATTTTGGAGAATTATAATTTTAGATATTCCCGAAAACAGAAAACCGGAACGCGAAGCATTGCGTTATCTTTTAAAGAAAGCGAATTTTATTTGCGTAAAAAATACCGTATGGATTTCTCCTTATCCTTACGAAAATCTTTTTACAAACATTAAAAAAGATTTAGGTTTGGGAACTGAACTAATGATTATAGTGACAAACAAGCTGGATTCAGAAACAAATTCAGCATTTTTAAAAAATGTAAATAAAATTCAGTAAATTTCTTTATTGTAACAACTTTCGCAATAAATTATTTCTTTTCGGTCTGGAGAATAACTTGTTTCAAATTCATTAGAACAACCTTCTTTCATGCATTTTCGGTGCCAAAGTTTGCGAGGCAGACGAATTGCAAAACGTTTTTTATATCTGCATTCTGGACAAAAATGCGGTAATGGAATATTTTCTTTTTTATAAAATGCTAATTCGTCTTTTGTTATATTATAATTTTTTTTACATTTATCACACGCTAAAACAGCCATTAAAATTTCATCATTAATATCTTTAATATCATCTGGGATATTTTCTAGTTTAACGGTTTCTTTTCCAAAAATTCCCGGAATCTTATCTTCCCATTTCCACCCGCGAGAAAGAATAGTTTCTTTCTCTTCCGGCATATAATAATTTCCCTGAGTTTCGTTATAACAAACAGGAGAAATAGATGGTGGAAAAAATTCTCCATACTCCCCTGTTTTCTTCATATGTTCTATTATTTTTTCTTTCAATTCCAAATATTCTTCTTTTGAATATTTTTTATTAAAAATCATATACTCCCCTTTTTTAATTGAAATACACCCAAAAAGGTTTTGACAATTCTGACAAGAGTCCGAATATTCTATATCTCTATTGTCATAACAAAGATGACAAAATTTACTGTTATATAAACCTTTGCATCCGTGAATTTCATACGACAATTCCGTACCCCAACCCACATGATACAAATCCATTGAAGATTTTAAGGAAACAGATGCGTAAATATTTTTTGTATCTTCAAGCATTTCCACATCAAAACTATTTATTGAATTCTTACTATTAAATATCATATTGCCGGTACAATTAATATTGCGTTCGCTTATCACGTAGCGATGAATAGAATCCTTAATCATTAAATCAAAAAATTCTTGTTTTAACTTCTCACGAACATTATAAGAACCTAAATTATATTCTTTTATTTTTTCTAAATAAGCCTCACGAGAATATTGTTTATTTTTAAAAACATATTTTTTATTGCGCAAATTAGACGATAAAAAACAATCATTGCAGTTACGACAATCGTAACAATAATAGCAATTTACGCAATTTTCCAATAAAAAACCAAATTGGCATTGATATGATTTTCTTGAATCAATACATTCATAAAGTTTTTCTCCGCTGTCATATATATAACTGCAATCCATGCAGTTTCTAGATTTCATTATCCAAGTTGAATAAAGTACATCTTCAGTATTGAAACAGCTAAAAGATAAATAAGCATTTTTGTCATCTCCGGAATGATTGGCATAATCCGAATTAATGCTATTTTTACTCAAAAGGGCTACACGAGGAACTTCAAGCTGTAATTCATGATATTGTTCAAAAAATGACCTGGAAAAATCAAAATCACGTCCATAAACAGCAGGGTCCCAGTTATCTCCCCACCAGCATTTCAAACAATAAACTTTTAATAATTTATTTGGAGAATAAACGGTAACAATGCTTTTATTGCACAAGTCGCAGTCTCGCCTATATAAAGTTCTTTCGTTTCGCCAAGCATAACGACGTTGTTGACGACAATTCGGACACCACAAAGGCGGTGGAACTTTTATTTTTTCATAAAAATCAAAATCTTCAGGTTCTATTGTAAAATCTTTTTTGCAATTCTGGCAATTTTTATTTTTCTGTTGTTGGCTCATTATATTCAAAGACATTTACTTGAGCAACACGTATCACGTGATTATCAAGTTTATATCCTTTTTGAACAACTTCACAAACTTTATGGTCTTCTTCTTTTTTATCAGTCGGTATTGCCTTTATTGATTGGTGAATATTAGGGTCAAAATTCTCACCTGCCTCGCCTATCGGTTTTACTCCATATTCTTCAAAGATTGTATTTATTTGAGTATAAATATGTTCAACTCCCCTTCTCCAACTTTCATCTACTTTTTCCCAAGCTTCTTTGTTTGAAAACGCCATATTAAAACTGTCTAAAACACTCAAAAAACTAAAAAGAATACGCTCGCGCACTGCTTCTGAAAAATTTATTTTTCTATCTTCTTCTTGTTTTTTATAATTGGTAAATTCTGCTCGCTCTTTTTGCCAGCCAGTCAAATATTCTTCTTTCTCAGTCTTGCACGCTTTTAAATCAACCCTCAATTTTTTAAGGGTTTTCTTTAAATCTTCCTCTCCGTTTTCATTAAATTCAAATTCAAGAACTTCAGATTCGTTTTTTTCTTCCGTTGGTTCCGAAACTTCAGATTTTTCTTCTTCATTATCTGCCATAAATATATATTATCATAAATCTAATAAAAATAATGTTTTTAAGGGGTTTGCCGAGTGACGACGAGGCAATTTCAGGATTTTTTAAGCTTCAAAAAATCCGTACCGACAAAAACATTATTCTTGATTTTTATTTTTAAAAACACAACTAACTAACGTTTGCTCCATTGTGGGGCTTTTCTTGCCTTTTTAAGTCCGAATTTTCTTCGCTCTTTAGCCCTTCCATCACGCTTTAAAAATCCTAATGTTTTTAATTTTGCGCGAAGTTCGCCATCTGATTCCACTAAAGCTCTAGTAAGCCCATGGCGTACTGCTTCAGATTGAGAGTGAATTCCACCTCCAGAAACTCTTGCTTCAATGCTCCATTTTGACCCAGGCTTACCCTTAGTAATCGGGTCTGTAATCAAGCGACGCTGTTCTTCTGTTTTAAAATAATCTTTTGCATCTTTTCCATTTACAACAAAACTTGTTTTAGCAGATTCATAAATACGAACTCTGGCCGTAGAAGTTTTTCTTCTGCCTATTGCTTCAATATATTTTTCCCCGCCTGCCTGCCCGACACGCTGACGCGAGTCATATGGGCGAGCATCAGCTATGCTGAAAGCATTGCGGGCAGGTTTTGTTGTTGTTTTGTTGTCATCTATCATAATATTATTCATTAATTTTCTATTTTTAAATTTTTCATCATTTCTCTTCTTATTTTATTTCCTGGAAGCATTTGAAAAACAGCGTGCTTTAATAATTCACTCATTCCTTTTTTTTCAACAGTTTCTGTACCTTTTAATAGACGAAGTCCTCCTCTGTGACCTGAATATCTTTTATGGACAATGCTGTCTAATTTTTTTGCCGTTATTTTAATTTTTGATACATTTATAACTTTAACTGGAACGCCAGAATAAACATTTCTTTCAAATGTTACTTTTGTTTTACCCATCAAAGACATTGCTGCCACGGAAGCCACTCTTCCTAGTGTCATATCTTGCGCGTCTATTATTTTTGTATCATTTTTTACCATATATTTTTATCCGCCTAAATTTTAAATATTTTTTCTTTTTTATTATTCTACTTAATTTTTGTAAAAAATTTTGGCGGATGAATTAAAATAATTATTTTCTAAACAAATTCAATAATTGCCATTTTGGCTCCATCTGACTTTCTAACTCCCATTTTTATAATTCTGGTGTATCCTCCTTTTTTATCTTTATATTTAGGCGCAATAACATCAAAAAGTTTTTTTACTTCTTTCTTGCGATTTGAAAGTTTTGAAACTATCAACTTTTTACTTTCCAGATTATTTCTTTTTGCGGAAGTTATAATCTTTTCAATAAAAGGTCGCAATTCTTTTGCTTTTGGCTCAGTTGTTTTTATTTTTTCTCGTATAATTAAGTTAAGCGCTAAAGAATTAATCAAAGCATTTCTTTGATTCTTCCTTCTACCAAATTTTCTTTTAGAATTATGATGTCGCATATATTATAAAATTATTCTTTCAAATTAAGACCAAACTTGCCAAGCACTTTTTTAATTTCAGCAATCCCCTTTTCTCCCATGCCTTCAACCTCAAGCAAATCTTCTCGCTTCTTTCTAGCTAGACCCCCAAGAGTTCTAATGTTTGCAAAAGTAAGAGCGTTTAAAGTCCTTGTTGAAAGTTCAAGATTGTCTATACGAGTTTTTAAAACATCAATAAAACTATCTTCTTTCTTTTCATTTTCCTCTTTTTTATCTTCAATTTTTACAACTTTTTTATCAATAATTAATTCTTCTTCAGGCTCTATATAATCAACAATGGCCTTCAGCTGATTAATCATTATTTCAATAGAATTTGAAAGAGCTTCGCGGGGAGTCAATGTGCCATCTGTTTCTATCACTATTCTTAAACGATTATGGTTAGTTTTTTCGCCAACACGCATATTTTCAACTTCATAAGAAACCCTGCGAACTGGAGTAAATATAGCGTCAACAGCAATAGTGCCTATGTCAACTTTTTCTTTTCGTAAAACTTCTTTCGGAACAAAACCAAGGCCTTTTTCAAGTCTCATTTCAATATTTAAATTTATTTTTCCTGTAATTTCTGCAATATAAAGTTCTGGATTTAATATTTCAACTTGTCCGCCAATTTTTATGTCTCCGGCAGTAACCTGTTTTGGACCCTTAACTAATAAATTAACTGTTTGAGGTTCATCAGAAATCATTTTAAAATGAGTCTTTTTTAAATTTAAAATAATCGCGATTACGTCTTCTTTGACTCCATCTATGGTTGCAAATTCATGAGAAACACCGTCTATTTTTATCGATACTACACTAGTACCCGGTAAAGAAGAAAGAATTATTCTTCTAAGACTATTTCCTAAAGTATGACCATATCCAGGATATAAACCATCTATTTCAAATATTCCCTTGTTGCCTTCTTCTAAAACTACACGAGGCTTTGAAGGCATAATTATTTTATATTCAGGCATATTTTTATATAAAAATTACTGTTAGTTTTAATAATACTTGTCCCGCTAACAGCGGGGAATAAATAATAATGTTAACGACTATAAAATTCTAAGACGACATTTAAATCAAGAAAAGTTTCTGTATTTTTGGGCTTATCTAAAATTTTTCCTTCAATCTTTGCAATATCAAATGAAATCCAATCCGGCGCTTTATATTCTTTTAATCTTTCAGCTAAATTATCAAAAATTTTCTTTGCCTTTGATCCTTCACGAATTTTTATAATATCTCCAATTTTAACCTGATATGAAGGAATAGTAACCCTACGGTCATTTACTAAAAAGTGCCCATGAGAAACCATCTGTCTGGCTGCGCGGCGGCTATTTCCTAAACCCATGCGATAAACAACATTATCCAGACGTGACTCAAGTTCTTCATGAAATTTTTCAGCTGTACGGGCGCCTTTTACCAGAAAAGCTTTTTTCACATAATTTGAAAGTTGTCTTTCGGTTATACCATAAGAAAATCGGATTTTTTGTTTTTCATTAAGCTGAGTTCCATATTCTGAAAGGGCTTTTGGACGACGAGCGCCTGGCTTAAAACTTGCGGCTGCAACAGTAAATTTATTAGTCTGACATTTATCGAAGACTCCTGCGCCTAATCTTTTACAAATTTTAAATTTTGGTTTTGATATCATGTTTTAAAAAAAAATTATACTCTTCTTGGTTTCTTTGGTTTTGGACCATTATGCGGTACAGGAGTAACATCTTTTATGGAAGTGATTTCAATTCCATAAGCCATAAAAGCCCTAATTGCGGGTTCACGGCCAGAACCAACGCCTTTTACAATAACATCAGCATCTTTTACTCCAAGCGTGATTGCTTTATTTCCAATAACATCACCAACTTTTGAAGCGGCAAAAGGAGTTCCCTTTTTTGCTCCTCTAAAACCCATAGCTCCAGCGCTAGATGCAAATAATACGTTACCTTTCTTGTCAGAAAATAAAATTTTAGTATTGTTGAAAGTAGCGTCAATATGAATAATGCCAGAACTTATTTTCTTTTTAGGAAGCCTGGATGAAATTGCTTTTACTTCTTCCGCTTTTTTAATTTCTGTATTTGATTCTTTTGTAATTTTTGTTTTTCCCATTTTTATCCGCCTAAATTTTTTAATAATACTTTAACACTTTACCCACCTTATTTTTTCAAAAAAATTTTGGTGGATAAAATTAATTATGTTTTGCTTTCTTTTCTTTTACCTGATGCCATTGTTTTTCGAACATTTCCCCTTATAGTTCTTGAATTGGTCTTAGTTCTTTGCCCGCGTACCGGCAATCTTCTCATATGGCGAACACCTTTATATGCCTTTATGTCTTTTAGTCTTTTTATATTAGCAGAAACTTCTCTCTTTAAATTTCCTTCTATATTCATTCCTTCTATAATTGCGCGTATTTTATTTTCTTCATCAGGAATTAAATCTTTGGCATGTTTGCCGCGCTCTATGCCAACTTTATCTAGAATTTTACGAGCAGATGAAATACCTATGCCGTATATATAAGTTAAGCCAATCTCAAGTCTCTTTTCATCTGGTACTGTTATTCCAAGAATTCTCATAAATTATTGTTTTTGTTTGTGTTTGGGATTTGAACAAATAATCCTTAAATGCCTTTGGCGTTTAATCATTTTACATTTATCACAAATTTTTTTGACTGATGCTTTTATTTTCATAAAAATAGTTCTACCCAAAACAAAACAAAAACAAAGGGGAAACCCTTATTTTTAAATGTTTATAATCTTTTTAAACTGTACTTTCCATAATACACCATTATCAAAAAATTTACAACCTTTTTACAATTCTTCCTTTTCCGCCATATGGATCTAATACCACTTCAACAGAATCTCCAATTAAAACCTTAATTCGGTGCATTCTCATTTTTCCCGAAAGATATGCAAGAATTTCTCTATCATCTCCGTTTGCTCTCTCTTGAGAGCCGGCAGGTTCTAATTTTACCTTAAATAAAGTACTAGGCAACGCTTCGGTAACAAAACCGCGCACTGTTAATATTTTTTCGTTTTTTGGATCACTCATTAAGATACCTAATCCTACTAAATTTATAACTTTAAGTCAACTCAAAATAAGTTTTCAAAATTTTCTTTACTTGTCGACGCGGCAGGTTGACAAGTTTTTCTATTTTGGATAATTTACGATAACTTTTATGTTTTTGCTTTTTTCTGGAAAAGATAATTTCCAGATTGGCCTAATAGACAATGAAGCTGAATCTATATTTTGATACTGGGATAATATTTGATTAAAATCTTTTTTATTTTTACCCGGAAGCTCAGAAACTAATTTTGTTGAGTCAAATTTATAAACAACTTTTTGTACGCCATAAATATTAAAATCTATGCTTGTCACATCATTAAAAATGATGCCTTCCTTATTAGAAAGAGCAAATGTTAAATCTTTAATATTTGATATATAAACTTCACTTCCATCATAATCTGGAATAAAAAATTCAACAATTTTTTTGGTTAATTTCTTTTCATTAAAAATAAATCCATAAAGCGTGCCTTGAACATTGATTGTTATAGATCCATCTGGAGACGTTGGACTAATATCACTGTCATCAATATTAAAAAAAGTAGCATCTTTAAACAATACAAATCCTTCTGGAATTTGACTCACAACTTTATTAAAAAGTTTATTTTCTAAACTAGTTTTTAATTCTTTTTCTGCTATTGTTTTTTGTATATCGGTAATTTGGCGGGATTTACCGATAAATCCACCTGTTATATCCCCCACTGATCTGCCGTCAAACTTTGAATATTTGGACGTTCCTTTAAAACCAAATATTTTAAAATCTAGCGGAATGCTATTATATTCCTCTCCTGGGGCTAAAGCATAAATATCAACGCTTACTTTTCCGGGAGTGCCGTCTTTATTCATTCCGGGAATTACTGTCTTTGTTTTTGTTTTATAAATTTTACTATTTGATCCTTCAAGTCGCGTATTTATCAAAAGCAACTGAGGCGAAGAGCTAAATTTATTGTAAAGAAGGACCTTACCTTTTGCGCTTTCTTTCAAATCTTTTTCTTCTCCGCCTTTAATTAATCTGGATTCTTGGTCGGAAAGCACTACAAGGTCAAAGGATAGTTTGTCGGTGTTTGAATCTTTTACGGCAGATAAATTCTGATTTAATGATAAAGTTTTTATTTTTGGATTAATTGTAACTGTAGCTTTGGAAAACAAAAATGATAAAGCAAAAAAAAGAAAAATCAAAGAGATTAGCGCTACAATCCAAAGCGTATAACGAGAACCTTTTATTTTTTGTTCTTCATTATTATTAATATTCGCCTCATTAATTTTAGATACGGCAGGAATATATTTATTAAGAATTTTATTTCTTTTAGTTGTTTCTATTTTTTTTATATCTTGAAGTAAATTTCTAGGCATAAGCATGTTTTATACTAAAAAACGATTGATAAAAATAGATTCAATGGTAATAAATGAATCGTGTTTCACGTCTTTTTTATATTCTGCGATACCGTGAAGCATTTGGGTGCTTAAGTATATAACTCTGAATTTTGATTCAGAAAAAGCATATTGATTAAATTGTTCATTTACGATTGTTTCTGAAAAGAATTCTGCCAATTCTTCGTCAATAGTCATGAAAATAGTGGAAGGAACAAAAAGGTTATTCGACAAAAAAACAAAAGATTCTTGAAATTTATCAAGCCAATTTGATTTTAACTTCTCAATAATCGGTTTTAATTTATTTTCCACAGCAACTGATGCATGATTATCTTTATAAAGAGAAATGTAAGATTTTGCCTCATCTAGTGAACATTTTAAACTAGACGACAATCCTCGCACAATATAGTTGTATCCGATTGGAAAAGAAGCGGATGAACTTAATGCATCTTTTTTAACTAAAGAAATTTCTGTAATTTCTCCACCGATATCAATTAAAGCAAAATTATCTTGGTGTATAAACATATCACGAGCAACAGTAAAAGATGCTAAAGCAAAAGAAGAAAACTTGACATTTTTCTGATGAAAATGTTTGTCTACAACATTTTCTATCCTACTTAATACTTCTTTTGGGCTCATTGATATAAAAATAGCCATCTCTACCTCTCTTGTTTTTTGATTTAAAGGCTTATTTGTTATATAACCATTCAACATAGTCCTCATATTTTTAAGTTCTATTAAACAAACTTTATTTTTACTTGGTGAATTTTTAAGATATTCTTCTTTAAAAAGAAAGCTTTCTTTTTGGATTAATTCATTGGCAAGTTTTGAAGTAAAAATAAAAGAAATATTCTTTTTAAGAGAAATAATCCTAACTTGAGAAGAATACCAAGGTGAGGAAAGCACGCAGAAAAACTTAGTTGGAGCGCCTAAACCTTTAGCGCTTATTTTCCTTATTACTATTTCAAGTGTTTTTATGGTTGAAGACAATAATTCATCAAAATCAATTTTTTCTTTAAGTTCTATAGATTCACGAACAGATAAAATTATTTTAGGAGTTCCTAGTTTTTGCATTTCAAAAAGAGCGCCTCCGATAGAAGAAGACCCAATATCAAAAACCAATGCTAATTCTTTTTTATCTTTTAACTCAAAAAAAATTCCCATGGATATTATTGTATTATATCACAAAAGTACGGCTTTGATACGCCTGACACCTGCTGATATAGCTTCCTCTTTTTGAATTTTAAAATGCTTGGGTGCCTCTTTATCGGTGCCAGCCAATTCGGAAATATTTTTCACATGTGGTCCCCCGCAAAATTCCCTGCTAAAGTATCCTGTATTTTTATCTCCTATAGAATAAACCTTTACAATATCACCATACTTTTCATTGAAAGAATGCGTCGCAATTTTTTCTGCTTCTTCTTTTGGCATTTCTACAAAACCAACGGGCAATTTTTCGTTAATTTTATCATTTACAATTTTCTCAACCATCTTTTTTTCTTCTTCAGTCATTTTTTGCGTATGAGTAAAATCAAAACGCAAGCGTTCAGCTGTAATATTGCTTCCCTTTTGCATAATATGATTGCCAAGAACTTGCCGAAGAGCGGCATTTAATAAATGCGTTGCCGTATGTAACTTTTTAGTTTCTTCACTACTATCTGATAAACCTCCTTTGAACATGCCGGCGGAAGATGTCTGTGATAGTTTTTGGTGTTCTGCCATTTTCTTTTTAAAATCTTCTAAATCTATTTCTATACCTTTTTGCTCCGCTAATTCAAGAGTTAATTCAATCGGGAAACCATAAGTCGTAAATAAAACAAATGGATCTGCGTTTTTTTCAAATTCTTTTAAACCATGTTCAAGTGTCTGACGAAATTTATTTTCTTCTTTTTGAATTTCTCCCTTGTCTTGAAGATTGTATATTTCTTGATATATTTTCTTATTTCTTTCAATTATTTCTTCTAATGATTTTTTGGAAAATCTGACTGCTCGACGAATTAATCGTCTGGGAATATATCCTGCTCCAGTGTTTGAAGGAACTACGCCATCTGAAATAATAAAAAGAGATGCTCTTGTATGGTCAGTTACAATTCTTTCTTCTCTTGTTTTTTCATTATTAAATAAATCCGTCTCATAAACACTTTCTTTTTCTTGCACTATAGAAACTAATCTTTCTAATCCCATTCCAGTATCAATACCCAGTGTGTCTAATTTTTTAAGAGTTGCTTCGCCTTTATCCAATTTTTCACGAGAACCATCGCAAAAATATTCGTTAAAAACAATATTCCAAATTTCCACATCTTCATTATTTACATTCTTGCAATAAATTTCTGTCGTTGGACCGCATGGGCCAGAATCTCCAGTCGGACCCCAAAAAACATCTTCTCCTTCTTCTTTTATTTTTTCAATTCCGAGTTCTTTCCAAATTTTTTCTGATTCTTCGTCTTTTGGAACATTTTTACTTCTCTTGTAAATTGTAACATAAGAAATTTTCAATCCCATTTCTTTTGTAATAAATTCATAAGCATATTCTATCGCTTTTTTTCTTCCATATCCGCCAAAAGAAAAATTACCTAACATTTCAAAGAATGTCAGGTGGGTAGAATCTCCAACTTCGTCTATGTCTCCGGTACGCACGCATTTTTGAACAGTAACTACATTCAAACCGCCAAAATCTTTTTCCGCTTCTTTGGGATTGGTATAATATTTTTTAAATTGTTGCATTCCAGCAGTTGTAAAAAGCACCGATTTATCATTTTCTGGAACAAGAGAAGAAGAAGGGATTATTTTATGCCCTCTTTCTTCAAAGAATTTTAAAAATCTTAATCTTACTTCGCTTGCTTGCATATCATATTTCTATTTTATCGGAATCATTAAGTTTATCGTTAGATATTTTCAGTAACGGTCTTTCAATTAAATTCATCACAACAAGGATTATCAAAACAAGAACAGTTGAAATAATAGCAAGACTAAAAAGTCCGAATCCTGCCGCCATACCAATACCTGCCGTAACCCAAAGCCCGCCGGCTGTCGTAAGTCCTTTTAAGCGAGTACCTGAAAAAATTATAGAACCTGCTCCTAAAAATCCAATACCAACAATTATATTTGATGCCATTATTCCGGGATTATAACCGGCTTTTTCCGCGTATAGCACCGACAAATATTCAGAAATAATAATAAAAAGAGCTGAACCTAAAGAAACGAGAGAGTGAGTTTTCAAACCAGCCTCTTTGTGCACTAAAAAACGCTCAGCCCCAATAATCATACCCAAACCTATTGCTACCGCTAATCTTAAAATAATTTGACTATTTTGCGTAAAAAATTGTTCCATATCTGTATATTATATCAAAAAATGAGGAGTACAAGCAAATTTAGATATTAGTTATTTTATAACTCCCCCTCCTAAAACAACATTTTTATCATATATAACGCAAGACTGTCCTTTATCAACTAAAACAGGCTTATTAAAGCTGACTTTCGCGCTTTTTTTATTTATTATCTTAATTTTACATGGCAAAAATTCACCATGATAACGAATTTGCGCTTGGTAATTCTTGCCGTTTTTTGGAATTTCAGACCTGTTCCTGAATTGGCGGGCAGGAATCCAATTTGTATTCTTTATTTCTAAATGGAAACCTGAAAAATTTAAAGCGTCGCGGGTTCCCTGTTCTATGTCTCCGAGGACGAAGACGCTGGAATTTTTTAGATTTTCATTTTTAAAATTTTTATCTTGAGAAACTATTAAAATATTTTTCTTAATATTTTTATCTATTATGTAATATGGGCCGTCATTCGGACTTTTTTGGGTAATCGTAAAACCATGCCGTTCTCCCAAGGTATAAAAAACCACTCCATTGTGATAACCTATTTCTTCCCTTTTTTCATTAAGCGTTTTCCCTTTTTTTTCTTTTATATAATGTCTTAAAAATTCCTTTAAATCTACCGCGCCTAAAAAACATATTCCTTGACTGTCTTTTTTTTCTGCAACCGGCAAATTGAATTTTTTTGCCAGTTTGCGAACTTCTGTTTTTTTGAGATGGCCTATTGGAAACAAAATTTTCTTCAATTGTTCTTGCTTTAATGTCCAAAGAAAATAACTTTGATCTTTGGATGGATCTAGTCCAACTTTTAGCTCATAGCTTTTAGCTTTTAGCTTGTGATTTCCTCTATCAGCTATCAGCCATAAGCTATCAGCTATTCTGGCATAGTGTCCCGTTGCCACAAAATCAGCTCCCATTGAAATCGCTTCTTTAAAAAATGCGCCAAATTTTACTTCCTTATTGCACATCACATCAGGGTTTGGCGTCCTGCCGGCTCTATATTCAGAAATCATATAATCTGCAACCTCTTTTTTATACACATCTTCAAAATCAAAAGTTAAAAATGGAATATCTAAAAAGGCGGCAACACGCATTGCGTCATGACGCTCTTCTTCTTCATTGCACTCTAAAAAATCCGGATGCCAAGTTTTAATAAAAACTCCAACAACTTCATATCCACTAAACCCCTTCGGGGTCGGGCGACCAAAAAATTTTAAAAAATTTTTTGGTGTAGCCTGTTTTAAAAGTGCTGCCGAAACAGCGCTATCTACTCCTCCCGAAAGTCCTACAAAAACTGTTTTTTTATTACTTTTCATAGAATTAAAATGTCTTTTAAAAAGCATTGCGCAGGCTGACGAGCCGAGCATAGCAATCCGCCAGCAGGCGGATATGCGCGGTTTTTAAAAGATATTTTGATTCTATAAGGACATCAGCTTTTTGTAAAGCTCAAAAGTTGCGTAAGCGTCCGAAAGAGCGCTGTGGGGATGTTCGTTTTTTATATCAAAATGCTTGCATAATTCACGCAGAGAAAAACGGTCAATATCCGGATTGTCATGAAATTTAGCCCAAGCTATGGAAATCGTATCCAGCTTGTGATAATGCATATTATTTTTAAATTCAGCTTTGGCAAAAGCATATTCCAAAAATCCTGAATCAAAAGACACATTTTGCCCAATCATTATACAATCTTTGACTTTTTTAGAAAAAATTTTCATTGCATTTCTGAGCGTATAAGCAAGCACCCAGTTTACTGAATCATAATGATTAATTTTAAGAGCCACCGGGTCAGCATTTTCTATATGTTCTGGTTTTATTTTTAATTCAAATTTTTCAATTATTTCAAGTTTTGGTGTGGTTATTACACAACCAATTTCAATAATCTCATGTTTTGTGATATCAAGTCCGGTAGTTTCTATATCTATAAAAGCTAAATTATGTTTTCTCATGATTAATTTTTAAGGAGTGAAACAACTATAAAAATCGTCACCCCGCACATAACTCTACATTGTTCATAATTATTATAATAATTTCTTTTATTGATTTTAATAAACATATATTTTAAAAATTAAATATAAAGTTATGTGCGGGGTAAGGAAAATCATATTCGCTATGCTCATTGATTTTCACTTAAATACTTTCTTATGTTCGTCTGATGCTCTGCAAAAGTCCTGGCATAATGAATTAATCCATTTTTATCATGCAAGTAATAAAGGTATTGGGAACTGATTGGATTTATTGATGCTTTTATAGCTTCAATTCCAGGATTAGAAATTGGATTTTGAGGCAAGCCTCTTGTCTTGTAAGTTTCTGGCGCTGCATCCACCTGCAACGGCATTTTTTTAGAAATTCTATTCCATAAAATTCCTGAGATAATTCCCCTATCGTTGTCTCCCTTGGCTTCTCTTTCTATAATAGACGCCATTATTATAATCTCATTCTGATTTTTACCCGATGATACAATATCACGCTCAAATGGTTTTATTTTTTTATTAAAATTATCGCTCATATATTTTATTACATCTTCATCATTATCGGTAGTAAGGAAAAAATATGTATCCGGGAAAAGATACCCTTCCTTGTTTTTTACGAGCAATAAAAAATTATCTTTATTAAAGTTTTTTAATTTAAGAGAAAATGCTTCCGCTATTTGCAGTCTGTCAAAACCTTCCGGAATTGTAACTTTAACCGGCGCCAAGTGGCGATCTCTTTTTACCATTCTTCTGGCAACTTCAAAAACTGGTAATTTATTTTCAAATAAATAATCACCTTCCCCTATATGATTTTCACCGCCATAAATTATGACAAAAGTTTCAAATAAGACTTTTGAACGAATAATGTGTTTTTCTTTTAAATCTTCTGAAATGCTTTTTAAGGTCGCTCCTTTTTCAATGTTAACAATAATTTGATTTGGGAAGGCATCCGGCGCGCTAAAAAATAAAAAATAAATAAACACAAAAAATAAAACAATACTAGCAACAATAATAATTGCTCCTTTAAAAAATAAATTATATTTAGAAGAATTATCCGTAAATTCAACTCTGTTTTTTGGTGAAGATAAATTTTCCATATATATTAAGTAGGTAAGTCAGTCGGAGGAGCCGCTTCTTTTGATTCAATGCGTTCAAGAGTTGGAACTTTAAGTATCTGACCCGGGAAGTGCCATAAGGTGGCTAATTCCTCTACATTTAAGACAAAAGTTTCAGAATGAACAAATGGATGAAGAAGAATGGAAAAAGGCCAAAAGATAGTATGCACACTAAAAAGACGATGCCGCAATGGTTCATGAAAAAAAGAACGTTCTCTGTATTCATGAAGCATTCTATTCGCCAAAATCATAACTGTTTTAGGCGTAGCCGAAAAATATCCGCTATAAGCGTCCGCCTGAGTTGAATTAAAACGCATAAGCTGATTGGAGAAAGGATTGGCATACTGGCGAAAAATCAAACGAAGATTGCGTCGGCTGTTCATTTGAAAAGCTTCTTTTTTAGCAACATAATAAATTCTAATTCCAGTATCAAAGCCAAGCTTAGAAAGTTTTCTACCAGATCCTTTAATCATTTCATCCATAAATCCTGGAGCACGAATTTCTTGAGAAAAGCTTCCACCCATCTTATCTCCTGTTGCTCTTGCACGTGAACCAGTATATGGCACTAATTTTTTCTTTAACTGTATTTGTCCCTCTTCCACCCAATTATGTTTGCCAAAATATGTGCTTTTAGTATGATATGTCTTTTTTGAAGGCGTAATTACAATTTGCATCCACATCTGCTCTCCTTTTTGGATAGAACCAAAAAGTTCTATAACCGAAGAAATTGGGTCAACTTTAAATTCTTCTTTGGGGTCTTTATCTAAACCAAAATCAACATAAGTTTTTAAAGAAAATACTTCAGGTTTTTCCAATTTAAATTCACATCCCCAGCCATTCCAGGCGCTGTCTGGAGAAATTTTATCAATCGCCAAAGTGTAATCTTCCGCTACTTTTACTTGAGCTTGAGGATACTGCGCATACATTTGCGTTTCAATCAATTCTTTCAAACGAGAAGGTGCGCGCAGAAAAAAATGCACTTGTCCGTCTATTGAGGCAATTTCCAAAGAAAACCAAAACCAAACCGCTCCCTGCCAATATTCTTCACGTCCGCCTTTCATACTCCACTGATAAAGAGCATTGGTTAAAAATAATTCCATTGCTTTTGGAGACCTTAAAACATCTCGCGGTGGAATAATTTCAAGTAAAACCCACTCTATGCCGGAAATAAAATCCTGCTGGATATAGTGAATCCAAAGTTTCCAACCAATATACACAAGAAACACCGTCGCGAGATAAGGCAAAAGAAATAGAATTACTTCCCAAAAATAGACAAGTATTATATTAACATTAATCATTATCTATATTTTAATATAAAAACCTTAAAATAAGAAGCAATTTTGTGGAAAGATTAAACTAGAGTGTAAAGCCCGTCTTTATTTTTTTTGAAATATTTTGAATTAGCTAGATTCACTAAAATAGTATTTTTTTTAAAATATCTCTCTTTCATTACTTTTTCCGCCACTTGTTCTTTGGTAAGCGGTCCTTCTCTTTTTAAAATATCCCGAATTACCTCTCGCGCAATGCCCGCTTTATACCCCCATTCAGAGAGAGCATACATTCCGCGTCCGACTAAAACAAAACGAGGGTCTTTAATAAGTTCATTATGGCAAGTTGCATAATGTATTTTCTTGCCAAAAATTTTCGTTATTGCATCAGCCACTTCTCTAAAATGCATCGGGGAACCATGGCGTCTCATAACCAAAAATGCATAATCTTTAACTCCGCGTGTTCTAATATTGGGTGAAGTTGATTTTCCCCACTCTCCAAGAGGATTCTTAGAAATTGTCTTGGACATAGCTAGCCATCTTTTTGCAATTTCTTCATTCTTATATTGCTCGGAAACATCTTTCATTTCATTAAAAAACTTTTTTATCATTTCTGCTTCTAAAATAATATCTTCATCATTTAAGCTTGAATAAAGTTTTTTTAGAGAGTCATGAACACGAGATGCCATTTCATCATCTACGCTCCAACGAGTATGAAATTGGTGGTCTTCCCGATGCTTTTTAAAAATGTCATTCAATACAAGAAAAAAATGTATATGATTTTGAATTGCCTTGTCTTTTGAAATATGAGACAACAACTCATTTTCCATTACAATTGAACCAAGTGAATGTATTAATTGTTTTAACTCGTCAAAAATAGCTTGTTCGTTCTTGTAAGCCTGAGATTTTTTTATTAAAGATATGGCCGCTTCCTCTATTTGTCTTACACGTTCACGAGTAATATTATATTTTTTTCCAATCTCTTCAAGAGTTTTTCTTTTTGCGTCTGTCGTTAAACCAAAACGGTTCATAATAACATCGCTTGCTCTGTCTTGAAGATGAGAAGTTATCTTTTTTGTAACTTGCTTTGGTTTGAATGATATTGTTGACATATTTTTACAAAATTAATCCCGATGAGCTTTACTGTCGGGACCCTAACTCTGCCTGTTGGCAAGCAAGTTCACGTGGAAATTAATAATTGATTTATCTTATATTTTATATTATACACATAGTTTGCTTGCTGTCAATTATATCCAGCCATTAATTTTTTATTTCTCTGTTTGCTCTTGTCCTATCAAGTTCAGTTAAAAACTTTTTACGCAACCTTACCGATTTTGGAGTGATTTCCAAGTATTCATCATCATTCATAACCTCAAGACCTCTTTCAATACTTAAAATAAAGGCTGGTTTGAGATAAGTAGTCTCATCTGTGCCTGAAGCTCTCATGTTTGTAAGTTGTTTGCCTTTTGTTGGATTTACTAACATATCTTCTCCCTTTAATACGTTTCCCACTACCATACCCTCGTAGACCTCTGTACCGTGTTCTATAAAAAGCAGGCCTCGTTCCTGTAAGTTTCCAAGAGAAAAAGCTACCGCTTTGCCAGAAACCATAGAGGCCATGGAGCCGTATTCTTTTCTTTTTATGTCACCGGCATATTTTTTAAAACCTATAACCTGCGAAGATATTATGCCTTCTCCTTTTGTGTCAACAATAAACTCTCCGCGATATCCTAAAAGTCCGCGTGTCGGTATTTCAAAAATAATTCTGGCAATTCCGTTTTTTTCCGACATATGTTTCATTATGCCTTTGCGTTTTCCTATTTTTTCAATCACAGCGCCGGATGATTCAAGCGGAACATCTATTACAAGCTCCTCGTATGGTTCGACAAGTTCACCATCATTCTCTTTGAGAATGACTTCCGGTTGAGAAACCTGCATTTCAAATCCTTCTCGTCTCATATTTTCCAAAAGAATAGCGATATGAAGTTCTCCACGACCATAAACTTTAAAAAAACCGGGTCTGCTTGCAGTTCCTTGATTAGGAGCAAAATCAACCTTAAGACCAACATTCATCTCCAGTTCTTTTTCAAGTCTTTCTTTAATTTGCCTAGATGTTACAAATTTTCCTTCTCTTCCCGCAAAAGGAGAATCATTAACTAAAAAATTAAGAGAGATAGTCGGTTCATCGATTCCAATATGTGGCATTTGTTCCACGGTCTCATCTTCACAAATCGTCTCGCCAATATAAATATCAGGAATTCCGGCTATTAAAACTATATCGCCAGATGTTGCTTCTGAAACTTCTTTTCTGTTTATTCCTTCAAATGTAAAAAGTTTAGTGATTTTTCCGCTTCTTGTTCCGTTTTCTCCTTTTATAAAAATGGGTTTTCCTAATATTATTTCACCGGAATAAATTCTGGCAATAGCGAGTCGTCCTAAAAAATTATCATAACCTAAATTAAAAACTTGCGCAGACATTTTTTTATCAATTCCTATTGAAGCTTGAGGAATTTTTTCTAAAATAACATCCAGAAGCGGAGTTAAATCTTTTGATTCATCAGTTAATTTTCTTTTTGCTATTCCATCACGTCCAATAGCATAAACTGTTTCAAAATCCACTTGTTCTTCGCTCGCTCCCAATTCAAAAAATAATTCTAAAATTTCATCATGAGCTCTGGTTGGATCTGCCGCTTTTTTGTCTATTTTGTTTATTACAACAATTGGTTTTAAACCTAATTCCAAAGACTTTTTTAAAACGAACCTAGTTTGTGGCATTGGTCCTTCAACTGCATCAACAAGTAAAAGCACGGAATCAACTGCCCGCAATATTCGCTCTACTTCAGAACCAAAATCAGCGTGCCCGGGAGTATCTACTATATTTATTTTAGTATTTTTGTAGTATATGGAAGTATTTTTAGAATATATTGTAATGCCACGCTCTTTTTCAAGGTCGTTTGAATCCATTGACGCTCCTTCTTCTAATCCGCCATTTTGCTGCATTAAAGCATCGGTAAGTTTTGTTTTACCATGGTCAACGTGCGCAATAATAGCGATATTTCTAATTTCCATCCCGTACGAAATAGGACGCGTACGCTTACGCTTCGTTGTCCTTTTTGTTA
>JBBTUS010000007.1:0-4495 GCA_038063635.1 Patescibacteria group bacterium
GGCTTTCGCCCGCTTGTTTTCAAGACAAGTGCCTTACCATTCGGCGCAACCCTCCGTTTATTGCATTAATCTAGTATAGCTTTTTCTTCTTCTTTTTCAATGTTATTTTTTAGCCAACTATTTTTTAAAAAATGTTCTTCGTAATGACAGTTTGGACAAATAAGTTCAAGATTGTTAAGTTTATTATTATTCCTATCTCTATCTTTATGATGAACTTGTAATATTTCATATTTTCTGTAATTACAATGCTCACATTTTTTTCCTCTTTCTTCTAATAATTTTACTTTTAAAACTCGAAATAATTTCACTTTATCTTTTGGTCTACCAGTTTTGTATCTTATTCCTGTTCTGTGTTTATTTGAACAACTTCTACTACAAGTTTTTTTATTTAAACCAGCCAAAATCAATTTTCCACAAACTACACAAGGACGCTCTTTTCTATTAAAGATGCCACAGCAACTCATACTACAAAAAACTCTCCCTTGATTTTTTTGAATTTCGGCAGGTCGTCTATAAATTGGGGTTTTACAGACGATACATTTAATATTTGGATTTCTTTTATACTCAGGCACTAATCCAGTATACCACAAATAATTTAATTTAGATATAAAAATACCCCAACTATGGGGTATTTTTAAAGTTTTTTATTTTTTTGGTGATAGAAAATTAAGCAAAGTTTTCTTTACATCTGCCCATTTTTTCTTAGCCACTGCAAAAATGTAGATAATTTCTACAATTCCAAAAGTATTTAAGATAACAAGCGCTACGAACCATCCCTTGTGATTATTCTTTACTGCTAACCATAAAGCATAAATTTTCCAAGGAAGCGTCCAAAGAACTAAAATTAATAAAATTATTGGGTTATCGTTTATAAATGGACTCATATGTTATATGATATCAGATAAATATTTTTTATGCTAGTATTAAGCGTATGAGTCCCGTTAGAAGCCGCGGTCACGGTGGATAGCTGGAAAACATAGAATATTATTTATTTTTTTGAGTTAATTTAACAGGAGTAGTTTATTTCTAAAATAGACCGCGACCTGCTTCTAACGGGATGAGAATTCTGGGCATAGATTATGGAACAAAGCGAATTGGCCTTGCAATTTCAGATGAAAATAGAATATTGGCTTTTCCAAAACAGATAATCCCTAATGATTTAAATACGTTTAAAATACTTGATGAGATTTTAAAGAAAGAAAATATTTCAGAAATTGTAGTTGGCGAATCAGTAGATTTTTCGGGCAAATTGAATGTTTTATCCGCTAGAATAGAAGTTTTTATTTCAGAATTAAAAGAAAAATTTAAACTTCCAATTTACAAACAAAAAGAATTTTTAACTTCAGTTGAAGCTCGCCGGCATCAAGATTTCGGCGAGCAGGCCCATAAATCAGGAAGTGGCAATCAACACAGCAAGTTGAAACAAAAAAAAGCCGGTCGCATAGATGCTTCAGCCGCAGCGCTAATTTTACAAAGGTATTTAGATAAAATAAATAATTCACGCTATAGTGGAGCAAGAAAATGAATATTTTTGAAATTATGCCTTTAATACAAGCAATAGGACTCATAGGCATTTTCTTTTTTGTTTTTGCCGAGTCAGGACTTTTTTTTGGTTTCTTTTTGCCGGGTGACTCGCTTTTATTTACTGCCGGAGTTTTAGCTGGAGCCGGATACTTCAATTTATTTTTATTATTTTTCGGGTCTTTCTTAATGGCAGTACTAGGGGACTCTTTTGGTTATTATTTTGGGAAAAAAGTCGGTCCTAAAATATTTTCTAAGCCCAATTCTTTTTTCTGGAATAAAAAAAATATAGAAAAAACATCGGTTTTTTTTGAAAAACATGGTAATAAAGCTGTAACTCTTGCGCGTTTTGTGCCAATAGTCCGCACCTTTACTCCAATTATGGCTGGAGTTGGAAGCATGAAATATAAGACCTTTTTATTTTGGAATATTTTAGGAGGAATGCTTTGGACAGGGAGTATGATTTTTATTGGATATTTTTTAGGAAATCACATTAAAAATATAGATAAATATATTTTACCGATAGTTTTTGTGATAATTATTGTTTCTTTTTTGCCGTTTTTAACACAAATTTTTTTTAAACCAAAAGAAAAAACAAACAAGACCGCGGATAATGGCGATAAAAGTTTGGATGTTGTATAATATCAGCAATGTTTAAGAATTTATATAATAAATTTTTTCCAATACCGGAATTTCTTTCCAGTCCTTCTTTTGGCTTGGATATTTCAGAAGAATCAATTAAATTTACTGAACTTGTTATGACTAAAGATGGAATAAGATTAGGGAGATATGGAGAACACGAAGTTCCTACCGGAGTTATTGAATCCGGCAAGATAAAAAACCTAAAAAAGTTGGAGGAGATTTTGACTTCTTTAAAAAAAGACGAAAAAATAAAATCAGTGCGTGTTTCTCTGCCAGAAGAACAAGTTTATTTATTTAGAATAAAGTTAGAAAAAGAAGGACTGGAAGAAGTCAGAGAAGGAATAGAATTTTCTCTTGAAGAGCATATACCAATACCAGCCCAAGATGCGATATTTGATTACGAAATTTTAAATGAAGATAATAAAAATTTATATGTTCAAGTTGTTGCAATTTCTAAAAATATTATTGAAAACTATCTTTTGGCTCTTGAAAATTCCGGAATGTCCGTTTTGTTTTTTGAGCTTGAAGCTCAATCTCTTCTTCGCGCAGTTGTTAAAAAGGGCGATTTGGAAACTTATATGATTGTTGATTTTGGAAAAAGGCGAACGGGTATCGCTATCGTGTCTCAAGGCGTCCTGATGTTTACATCTACTATTGATATGGGAGGAGTAGTGCTTTCTAACTTAATTCAGAAAAGTTTAAAAATAAGTTTTGAAGAGGCGGAAAAAATGAAACAACAATATGGGCTTAGCCGTGATTCTAAAAATAAAGAGATTTTTTCAATACTCTTAAACGGTGTTTCTGTTTTATGCGACGAAATATCCAAGCATTTTTTGTTTTGGAATACGAATAAAGAAGAAAACAATAAAAACCATCCATTAATTAAAAAAATAATTCTTTGCGGCGGTGATTCTAACTTAATAGGACTTTCCGACTATCTTTCCGCAAATATGAAAATTAAGGTTGAAACCGCAAATGTTTGGATAAATATAAGTGATACGGAAAAATATATTCCAGAAATAAATTTTGAACAGTCACTTTCATATGCAACAGCGATAGGTCTTGCATTGGGAAATTTTGAAAAATGATTAATTTAATTCCAATTGAACAAAAGAAAAAGATTGTTATGAGTTTTTACTACAAACTCGCGGTTATGGTATTTTTTATGTTTGGAGTTTCAGTATTCATGGCATCTTTCGCAATTTTACCTTCTTACATTCTTTCTTCTATGAAGAAAAATATTGTTAACCAAAAACTGGAGATACAAGCGTTAGAACCTATTCCAAAACTAGATGAACAAACCCTTGCTACCTTAAATAGTTTGAATTCCCGGTTAGATTTGATTGAAAAAATTAAAGACGATAAATATATTATTTCCCAAAAAGTGATAAAAGAAGTTGTTTCCAGAAAAATATCCGGCATTAAAATAACTCATATTTTTTATGAAAACAATCCGGCAAATGGCAAGAAAATAAGCATTAGCGGGATAGCTTCAAGTCGCGAACGATTGCTCTTATTCCGTCAGGCTTTTGAAGATTATACTGTTTTCAAAAAAGTTGATTTGCCAATTTCCAATTTTGTTAAGGGGTCTAATATTAAATTTAATTTAAATTTAATTCCTTCATAATATACCTGTCCCGTACTAAATTTTTGAGCAAATATTATAATGATTAAATATAATTAAGAAGAAAAAAGAAATGATAACTTTTAATAACAATTTAAAATTTTAGTACTGGGATGAAAAAAAATTTACAAAAAATACTGCCAATACTTTCTCTTTCTTTAATATTTTTTGTTGTCTGTCTGTTTGTTTTTTTGTTTTTGAATAGAGAAATAAATATTAATAAAAAAATATTTGAAGACAATGAAGTAAAATGGCAAGAAGAAGCCGAAAGAAGAGAGAGAATTAGATTACTTAATAATTCTATTAAAAAAATTGAGACAGAAAAAGATTTATTTGAAACGCACTTTGCCCAGAGTTCAAATATTGTGCCTTTTTTGGATATGATGGAATCCCTTGGAGAAAAAGTGGGGGCAAAAACTGAAGTTACATTAGTTGATATACCAAAAGAAGGCAATATTTTGGTTATAGAAATGAAAGTGTTGGGAAGTTTTGAAAAAATTTATAAATTCTTGTTGCTTTTAGAAAACTCCCCGTACAAATTAGAAATTGTTTCAGTTGATATTTCAAAACAAAATATCTGGGAAGCCAGTTTAAAAATAAAACTTTTAAGTTTTATGCAATAAATAAAAATTATGTCTCCCGAACGAAATCGTGGACGCATCCCGTACAAAGTTATGCAACATTAGTAAATTAACTTATCGTACATTA
>JBBTUS010000008.1:0-8896 GCA_038063635.1 Patescibacteria group bacterium
ACCGGTATCATTGACTACACCGGTTTTGATATTGATGCTTCAGGTAATCTGGATGTTCTAGGAACTATTACTGCAGGATCAGGTAATATAGCTATCACGGTAGCCGCGGGAACTATTGATGCTAGTACTGCTTTGACACTTACTAGTGCAGACGGTGTCGGTATTATTTCCAATGGGTCAGGATTAGAAGTTGGTAACACTTCGGCGATCGGACTTCTACAAGGTTGCGCTAATAATGAAATTCTGAAATGGACTGAATCTACTTCTGTATGGAGTTGTGCCACTGACGCTACTTCAGCCGGAGCCGGCATTGGTACTGTTCAAGAAAATGATGTAAGTGTTGAGTCAGCGGCTACGACCTTAGACTTCCTTGGCGCTGATTTTTCAGTAACAAGTTCTCCCGCTGGTGAAGCAAATGTTGTGATTGACTACACAAATTCTGGAATTACCAGAAACAATGTTTCAGAAACAATTGTGAACGACTGGACCTGGACTTTAGCCGAAGCAGAAGATGTGGCCTTGAATTGGTCAGTTTCTGGGACTCAAGCTGGGCAAGCCGAGGCTATTTCCATTACTAATTCTTCTACTGCCGGCAATCAATACGGGCTCACGATTACGAACGCGGACTCAACGGGCGTGAGTGAAGCTGGAATCTTGATTAATAATGCCGATTTAACCGCTTCGTCGCTAGCTGATGGAATTCTTATTACTTCTTCGGGGGTGGATACTGGAATTACAGATGGTATTGATGTTTCAGCGGCAAATATTGTAAATGCTATAAACATTGGAGCTAATGCCATTGCTGGGACGAACTTTTCGGTAACCGCTGCCGGAGCTTTGACTGCGGTAACAGGTTCTGTCATCGGCTCTCAAACATTTACGACAAACAACATTGCTGACTCTGGGGCTTTGACGATTGCCACTGGGGCGGCTACAGCTTTAACATTAAATTCTGGTACGACTGGAGGAATAGAAATCGGCAGTGATGCATCTGCGGAAACTATTGGTCTTGGTACCGGGAATGCAATTAAAACTATTAACATTGGCACAGGAACAGCAGGCAATACGGTTAATATTGGGACAGACAATACCACTCTAGATACTATTAACGTTGGTTCTGCTTTAGACAATGTTTCCATCACTGATGCCAACTGGTCCATAACCGGAGCCGGGGCACTGACTGTAACTTCTTGTACTGGTTGCGGAGGGGGTGTTCAACAGGTAGTTTTTGTTGAAGATGCCACTGATATAACTTGGGTGGATGCTGATACGACAGCATTGAGCACAACCGCCGCCATTACACCAACTGACATCAACAGTGAAATTCTGGTCATGGTAACATTGAGGGCAAGTTTTAGCACAGCCAATGAGATTATTGATTTTCCGGTGGCTCGAGTTGACAGAGAAACAACAACCGCTAGTTGCGATGATGTTAACACTATAGGCCAAACATTCGGAGCATTAAATAGTGATACCTCTACTCCAGTTGCCATAACATGGTCTTATATTTTTGTTGATGCGCCGGCGTCCGCTAGCTCGCAAAGTTATATTGTGTGCACGAGCGTTGATTCATCTTTAGGTGCCGTGGCGGAAACTAAAACTCACTCCTCCATTACTTTAATGGATGTTAATGATTCAGCTGACTTGGCAGAATTGTATCCGACCAATGATTATAGTTTGACAGGAGGCGAGGTTGTATCATTGGACCCTGAAATGGGGATTGGAGTTAAGAGAACTAATGGATCCTATGATAAAGGAGTGCTTGGAGTAGTTTCAACAAAACCAGCAATGATTATCGGGGGCAGAGGAGGTGAGGGAATTTCTGGTGTGCCAATTGCGTTATCAGGAAGAGTGCCGGTTAAAGTTTCTCCGGAAAACGGAGAGATTAAAAAAGGAGACGTGCTTACTTCTTCCTCTATTCCCGGAGTTGCAATGAAAGCCACAAAAGCCGGACAAATGTTAGGTATCGCTATGACAGATTATAATCCAGATGGTGATGGAAAGGTTATGCTGTTTATCAAAACAGGATATTTTACTGGAAGCAACTTGGCAGAATTAATTGGCGAGGTGATTCAAAAAGATGCTGGATTGGAAGCGTTGAAGTATTTTCTGGCGCAAAAAGAACAGTTGGCAAAATCAGTTAATCTTTCTGAAATTAACACAGATAGATTAATGGCTGGTCTTGAAATTATTACACCTAAATTAATTACTGATATTATTTCAGTTAATACTATTGACACGCAAGTTGAATTTACTCTTCCTCCGCTATTTAATAAAGATACTGCAGGATTTGCAATAATAAAACAAAATGCAAATAAAGTTGATATTGTTTTTGACAATCCATATATTGCCCAGCCGATTGTAAACACCTCAATATCGTTTGAAGATACTGACAATATGACAGACACGGAAACAGAAAATTTCTTCAATCAGAATATTCAATCACTCATCACAGACAAAACACAAAATGGATTTACTTTAAGAATAAATAAAAACGCTCCGCGCGATATCAGGTTCTCTTGGACGGCCCTGGCGGTGAAAGATGCCAAGATATTTGAAAGTGTTGTGCCGGGGTTAATTATTGAAAATCCTTCTCCGGATTCGACCCCAGTAGTAGACAGCTCCGCTGACACTACGGGGCAAGCAAGCTCACCGCAAGCAGAACCAGAGCCACTTATCCCGAGCGAAGTCGAGGGAGAACCAGCCATAGAGCCAAGCCCAGAAACACAACCTGAAGCAACTCCTATACCTGAGGCAGTACCCGAACCAGAGCCAATACTTATTCCAGAACCTGTTCCAGCAGAACCAGAACCCATAGTAGAAGCAATTCCCGAACCAATCACCGCCGATGGCGGGACCCCGCTGGAGGCGGTGGCTCCTACCTCTGAGCCCGTTGCACAATAGTTTTTATTTTCCGCCTTTCACTGTACTGATATAATCATAAATCATTTTAGAAATATAGGAAATATACTTGCGCAAGTACCGTTCTTGCGCACTGGATGGGTATGTAATATAATTACCCAATGTTAAGAGAAGACCCATTTGTTACAGGCGAATATTACCATATCTATAATCGTGGCATAGATAAACGAATAATTTTTAAATCAGACAAAGATTATGAACGATTCATGATGCTTTTATATCTTGCAAACTCCAATGAGTCTTTTCGTCTTGATGAAATTTTAAATAGGCAAAAGAAAAGATTAAAAGAAGTTATGGTTTTAGAAAAAGGTGAACCACTTATTTCTATTGGTGCATGGTGTTTAATGTCAAATCATTTTCATTTGTTAGTTAAACAAGAAGTAGATGGGGGAATTACAAAGTTTATGAGAAAGTTGGGGGTGGGGTACTCAATGTTTTTTAATATTAAATACGAGAGGGCGGGGGCTCTTTTTGGCGGATTGTTTAAATCAAAGTTAATTGGAGTTGATGATAACTACATGATTCAATTATTTGGATATATCCACATAAATCCCTTGGAGATAAAATTTCCTGATTGGAAAGATAAAATTAACAAATCTTCTAGTAACATGAAAAAATTTCTTGAGTCGTATCAATATTCTAGTTATTTAGACTATGTTGGGGAAGACAGGGTAGAGAGGAATATTCTTAAACCAGAAAGCTTTCCAGACTACTTTGAGGACACAAAATCTTTTCAAGATTTTGTAGAGAATTATTTTACTGAAATCGAAGTTTAAAATACGCAAATGCGCAAGAACGGTTCTTGTGCATTGACGGTTCTTGTGCATTGATACATATTGCATAATTATTTATTCTTTATTATAATATAATAATATTATTAGTTTAATTTGTAGAATTTTATATGGATAAAGATGTATTAAAACAGAGGTTAGTAAAAGTAGTTTTGCCAGTTATAACAGTCGTTGCTCTCGTGCTTGCTGGATATTTTTATTATCAATGGAATTTAATTAGACAAAATCCACAAGCAGTTGTGGAACAAGAAATAGCTGACTTGGTGGCAAAGGTTGGTAAACTAGTAGTGCTTCCTGCTGGTGAGGAGCCAACAGTCGCTACTGTATCCGACCCAGAAGCATTAAAAGACCAAGCTTTTTTTGCTTCCGCGCAAAAAGGGGATAAAGTCCTAATTTATGCTCAAGCTAAAAAGGCTATATTATATAGTGTAACGTTAAATAAAATTATTGATGTAGCCCCGCTTAATATCGGTACGCAAAAAACAGTAACTCCACCTAAAACAACTACAGAAGAAAAAAAGCCTTAATAATTGACTGACTCTCTGTTATAATTGAAAGTACAAATGAAATTTTTCGGTTTTCTTATTTTTAGTTTAACTCTTTTTTCTATTGCAAGTGCCGATTTCTCTAGCACTAATTTTCAGCTTGAAAATCCCATAAATATCATACAAGGAGGTCAGGCAACTTCTTCAAGTTTTCAGTATTTTAGCAGTACGGGACAAACAGTGAGTGGACAGAGTACTAGTACTAATTTTGCGCAAAATGCCGGTTTTTTATATTTTCCTACGGCAACTTCGCCAGTAGTTTCCGCTACTCCCGGCGATGCGCAAGTAGTTCTTAACTGGACCGCCGCAGTGGGTATTTTTGGCAATATTACAAGTTATGATGTTGGCACTAGCACGACTTCCGGGAGTGGCTATGCTTTCACAACGGTAGGCAATGTCTTGACTTATACAAAAACACCTCTGACAAACGGCACGCCATATTTCTTTAAAATTCGTTCTTATGCCGCCGGGCTTTTACTTAGCGAGTCAGCGGAAATAAGCGCAACTCCAGTTGCGCCTGTTACACCACCTAGCGGTGGCGGCGGAGGGGGAAGTACACCTACAGAAACAGGAGTTAATTTTTCCGGTCGGGGTTACCCTTTAAGTAAAGTAAATATTCTAAAAGATGGACAATTAGCGCTTTCAACCATTGCCGGCCCGGACAGCAATTTTAGCGCGACCTTGGGCAATCTTTCATCCGGCGATTATACATTTTCCGTCTATGGTGAGGATAAAAATGGCTTGCGTTCAGTCCCATTCGTTTTTCAAATTTTTATAACTTCCGGAGTGACTACCAACATCGGCGGCATATTTATTGCCCCAACTATTTCGGTAGATAAAAGCGAGGTAAAAAAGGGCGACAATATAACTATTTTTGGACAAAGTTCTGCGGTCTCGGATATTGTTATCAATATTAATTCCGAACAAGAATTTTTTGAGAATACTTCCAGCGATGCAAATGGCGTGTATTTGCGCAATTTTGACACATCAGTGCTTGAAACAGGACAACATGCTACGAAATCCAAAGCATTAAAAAACGGTGAAATCAGCTCTTTTGGCAAAACGATAAGTTTTGCGGTTGGCACAAAAAATGTCCTGGCTACAGTTGTGGAAAAATGTCCGGCCAAAGGAGATTTGAATGATGACTGCAGAGTGAACCTAGTAGATTTCTCTATAGCGGCTTTTTGGTATAAAAGTTCACTAAGCCAAGCTTTTATATTAAGAGAAATAAAACATTTAAATGGAGATGGGAAAGTTGACCTGATTGATTTTAGTATTATGGCTTACTTCTGGACAGGATAATCCAGAAGTACACAAATTGCGACGAATAATAAAACGAATACCAACGAATATGGACAACGAAAACAAAGAAAAAATAATATATAAAGATTTGTCTTATAAATTACAAGGGTTATTTTTTGATATTCGTAATGATTTAGGTTCAGGGCATAAGGAATCTATTTACCAAAAGGCATTAGAAAAAGAACTAATAAGAGCTGGAATTAAATTTATAAAAGAACCACCTATCAAAATTTATTCTAAAAAAAATGAATTTCTTGGGTTATATCGTCCCGATTTTCTCATTGAAGATAAGATTATTGTTGAATTAAAAGCGATAGAGCATATTTCAAAGCAAGAAACTGCTCGTGTTTATGACTATTTACGGAATAGCAAATACGAACTTGCATATCTTGTAAATTTTGCCTCTCTAGAATTATTTATCAGACGATTAATATTTACTAACGATAGAAAGCCAAGCTTGAAATTAATTTCAAAGTTTCTTGCTGTATTTTTCGTTGTTATTAGTTTTTCATTTATTGCTATTCGTGGAGTAAACGCGGCAGATGTATTTTTTGATGCCAACAAGAATAACTTTGCTCAAAATGAAGATTTTTTAATAAAAGTATTTTTAGACACCAAAGACAACACGATAAATGCCCTTGAGGGAACGATGGCATTTTCTCCCGAATATTTAGAGTTAAAAGAAATTAGAGACGGAAATTCGTCCATAAATTTTTGGATAGAAAGACCGCATAGTGTTGTAGGCGGGAAAATCGTCTTTTCCGGTATAACCGCGGGAGGATTTTCCGGGCCAAAGATGTTTTTATTCGGATTGGTATTCCGAACAAAGAAAATTGGCGAGAGTACAATTCTATTTGATAACATGCAAATTTTACAAAACGATGGCTTGGGTACAAAGGTGCCTGCGAAAGCAACACCGTTTACTTTCTCTGTTTCTAAAGAGTTTCGTGGCACGACAGGAGAGGATTTAGCGATCAAAGATGCCAATTCCCCGGAAAATTTCAATCCATTTATAGGAAATGACCCTAGCATATTTGACGGCAAGTATTTTATTGTATTTAGCACAGTAGATAAAGGTGTGGGCATTGACCATTATGAGGTCCGTGAAAGTCCTTGGTTTTTTTTGGGGATTTGGGGTGGTAAGTATATTACTACGGAGAGTCCATATCTATTAAAAGACCAAACACTAAAAAGTAAAATTTACATTAAAGCAATAGATAAAGCCCAAAACGAGAGGGAAGTAAAACTCGGGGCGCAAAACAAGCTCGCCTGGTTGCAACCAAGTTTAGTTCTTAGTATAATTATACTAGTAGCGTATATCTTTGGATTCAAAAAAATATGGCTAAGATTTACTCAATAATAATAATAATAATATTTTTTTTGTTATTCTTTTTCTCTTCACTAATTACAAATGCGGCTACTCTTTCTATTACTCCCAGAGAAGGCAGCTACTCTAAAGGGGAGAATTTTGAAGTTAGCGTTTTGGTTAGTTCCGATACTTCGGTTAACGCTTTTTCCAGTATTATATCGTTTCCGACTGACGTTCTTGAGGTGATAGGCGTAAATAAATCCAACTCTATCGTTAATCTTTGGACCCAAAATCCGTCTTTCTCTAATGCGAGCAGTACCGGGAACATCCAATTTGAGGGGATAGTGCTCAACCCGGGCTTTATCGGGTCGGGCGGTAAAATCCTTACTTTTTCCTTCCGGGTGAAGAAAGAAGGCTCGGCGAACCTGACCTTTTCTAAATACGCCGTTTTAGAAAATGATGGTTTAGGAACAACCGCTGTCACTGCCGCCCAGGGAGCCTATTTTGTCTTTTTGTCGCCAAAGCCTATTACTGCAAAAAGTGAAAAATTGCCGGTTGTTCGCGACATTGTCATCGTTAGAGAAGTTGAAGTTAATAAGGCAATGCTTGCCACTTGGAATTTTTTTCCAGAGTGGATAAAAGTTGGTGTTTTATCGCTCGTTGGCATAACAGCAGTATTCCTATTCTTACTGATTATGAGTTTTGGCGTAGTGACCTTGATCTGGTTGTGGGGCCATCTCCGCGAACGAGAAGATAAAATAACACAATGGTTGGGAGTATTAAGAAAACTTGTTAAAAATTTTTTCAAGGCGATTCCGGTTTTTCTCAAGTTGACTGAGAAAGAAATACAGGGGGACGTAAAATACAGCATTAGCCAGTTGCAGGAAGATGTTAGGGAAGCTAAGAATCATACACCGCTTTCAAAAGTTTTGGGCGATTTCGGGGCATCTCTTAAGAGAATTGTTAAGCGCTTTTTTACTAAAAACGAAAAAACGACCAAAGAAAAATTATAAAATTTAGTAAAATTTTAGTTTTTATTATATAGTAGTTGATACTATGTCACTATCTATCGGGATTGTTGGTTTGCCAAATGTGGGGAAATCCACGCTTTTTAATGCGCTTACAAAAAAAAGCGTACCGGCGGAAAATTATCCTTTTTGCACAATAGACCCGGCTGTTGGCATTGTACCCGTGCCTGATGAAAGAATTTGGAAATTGTCAGAATTTTCTAAATCAAAAAAGACGATTCCAGCCGTGGTGGAGTTTGTGGACATTGCCGGACTTGTGGCGGGAGCTTCAAAAGGAGAAGGACTTGGCAATAAATTTTTAGCGAACATTCGAGAAGTAGATGCCATAGCGCACGTTGTCAGAACATTTCAAGATAATTCCGTAATACACGTTGCCAATAAAGTTGACCCAATACAGGATATTGGAGTTATTAATTTGGAATTGGTTTTATCCGATATGGAAATTGTTTCAAAAAGAATTGCCAATTTAAGCAAAGATGTGAAAAAAGGGAACAAAGAGGCTGTTGCTGAAGAAGTAATTTTAAAAAAATTAGAAAAAGTTTTTGAAGAAGGGAAAATGGCAACTGAAATTAATTTAAATGAAGAAGAAAAATTTAAAATAAAATCTTTAAATTTGCTTACTTTGAAACCAATGCTTTATATTTTGAATGTTTCAGAAGCAAGTGAAAATATTGACGTAAAATTGTCCGGAATGTCGGTAAAAATAGACCCAGTATTTGAACAAGGTCTAGATGATTTAATAAAAAAAAGTTATGAACTTTTGGGTCTTGAAACTTTTTTGACCACCGGAGAAGATGAAACAAGGGCTTGGACTGTTAAAATTGGCTCTACTGCGCCCGTCGCAGGCATGGCTATACATACCGATTTTAGAGATAAATTTATTCGCGCCGAAGTTATAAATTGGAGCGTTTTGCTTAATGCCGGTTCTTATGCAAATGCTCGTTCAAAAGGGCTTGTTCGAACGGAAGGAAAAGATTATGTGGTCAAAGATGGGGATGT
>JBBTUS010000008.1:8996-40057 GCA_038063635.1 Patescibacteria group bacterium
TAAACCACTTATAATTTTAATTTCTTCTCTTTCAGATTTAAAAAAATTCGGAATTTTACCATCTCTAATTCGCGCGAATAAGCGAATATTAGAAAAAGTTTGGCCGGGAAAAGTAAGCGTGATTTTATCCGGCATTGCTTTTCGTTTGCCTGCTAAAAAATCTTTGATTGAAATTTTAAAAAAGACTGGTCCGCTTGTAGCTCCATCAGCCAATCCTGAAGGACAGAAACCTGCTCAAACAATTTTGGAAGCAAAAAAGTATTTCGGTCCCGTTAGAAGCAGGTCGCCCCAAGGTGACCGTAGCACTCGCTCTGCGAGGGCGGCTTCTAACGGGATTGGAAACAAAGTAGATTTTTACTTATCAGGCGGAATGCTTAAATCAAAACCATCAACATTAATTAAAATTGGTAAAAATGGCAAAATTATTGTTTTACGTGGTAATATAAAATTATGACAGATAAAAATAAAACTTGTTCCGTTAGAAACCCCGAGGGCTCGCAGGGTGATTTTGTTTCTAATGGGATAAAAACTTTTTATTCAGAAGATTGGGAAGACTATCAATTATTGGATACGGGAGAGGGGAAAAAACTGGAACGTTTTGGAAAATATACATTTATCCGTCCTTATGAAGATGCATTCTGGAAAAAATCTCTGCCCCAAAAAGAATGGGATAAAGCCGACGGCATATTTTTTTCTTCTAAAGAAGGAGCTAAAAGTGGCTGGAAAATGGGTAATAAAATAGATTCAAAATGGGAAATGTCTCATAAAGGCATTAAATTTTGGGCATGGCCGACTCCATTTAGGCATTTGGGATTTTTTCCAGAACAAGCAAGTCACTGGAGTTTTATTGAAGAAAAAATAAAAAACTCCGGAAGAAAAATTAAATTTTTAAATATTTTTGGCTATACCGGAGTAGCCAGCTTGTTTGCATTGCGCGCCGGAGCGGATGTTACTCATCTTGACGCTTCTGAATTAATACTTACCAAAGCAAAAGACAATCAAGAACTTTCCAAACTTGGTGATTTGCCAATGCGGGTTATCTTAGATGATGCTATAAAATTTATTGACCGTGAAATTAAAAGAGGAAATAAATATGATTGTATCATTATGGATCCGCCTAAATTTGGAAGGGGTCCGAAAGGCGAGATTTGGAAAATTGAAAAAAACTTGCCGGAACTTTTACACAAAGTTAGAAAAATTTTAAGCGATAAACCCCTTTTTATAATTTTAACATCTTACGCGATAGAATCCTCTTCGCTTTCTCTTGGATATTCATTAAAAGAAATGATGGAAGATTTTAAAGGAAAAACAGAATTTGGAGAACTTTGCGTTTTAGAAAAATCAAATAATCGTCTTGTTTCTCTTGCCAATACTGCGGTCTGGACTGCAGAGTAATTTTTTCTTTGAATTTTTTGTCCTTATAATTAAAGACTTTTATTATATTCTATTTATTGCTATAATGGGCGAATGGATCCCGAACGAAATCGCGGACGCATAAAATAAATAAAATAATGAAATTGATTAAATATATTATAAATAACAAAAAAGGACAACGTAGTGTAAGCGTACGCGTCCTATTTCGTACGGGATGGAAACAAATAAGCCAAAATTAAATGTAGGTTTTTTCTTTTTGTGTTTAGGTTTATTAATAACATTAATAACTTCAGTCGTATCTTTTCTTAATCTTATTTTTAGCACGTTAGATAAAAGATTTCCGGATGTTTTAAATTCTAATTATCAATACGGATACTCAACCTATGATTACGAAGGTATTCGTATAGCTCTTGCCACTCTTATAATTTTCTTTCCAATTTTTATTCTGGTTTCCCATTTTTGGAGAAAATTTACGGCGGGTGAAATGGGGCATTTTGATGAAATTATTAAAAAGTGGGTTATATATATAATTCTTTTCATTTCTTCTATAGTTGTAGTGGTGGATTTAGTAACACTTGTAAGATATTTTATTTCTGGAGAAATAACTAATAGGTTTATCTTAAAAGTTTTATCCGCGCTTTTAGTGGCTTTATTGGTTGGCGCTTATTACATTCTTTTAATAAGAACAAAAAAAGAATTTCGCGCAAAAATTAGCATGATTTTTGGGATAGTCGGAGTGATTCTTGTTATTGTTTCAATCTGGTGCAGTTTTTCAATTATGGGCAGTCCTGCAAAGCAAAGAATGCTTAGATTAGACGATAGAAGAATTTCTGATTTACAAAATATTCAATATCAGGTCATAAATTACTGGCAACAAAAAGAAAAATTACCGAAAGACTTAAAAGTTCTTTTAAATCCTTTGACAGGTTTTTCCTTGCCAGTTCCGCCAGAATTTGAAAAAGGAGAAAAATATGAATATACAGTAAAAGGACCTCTTAAATTTGAGCTTTGCGCAAGTTTTTCTTTGCCAATGCCAAAAGGATGGGTAGAATCTAGGAGTTATTATAATGGCGGAATAATGCCAATGTTTGATAAAAGCACGAGTAGCATATCTCCAATTCCTACCGGAGGATTTAATGAATCTTGGGACCATCAAACTGGACGAACTTGTTTTGAACGAACAATAGACAAAGATATTTATCCACCTTATCCAAAATCTGCCGTAAGATAAAAAATATTATAGAATAAGCTTATGAAGAAATATGACCACAAAAAAATTGAATTAAAAGTTCAGAAGGAGTGGGAAAAAAAGAAAATTTACTTCGCATCTTCAGAGTCGAAAAAACCAAAATTTTACAGTTTAATTGAGTTTCCATATCCATCTGCTGCAGGACTTCATGTGGGACACATCCGTAGTAATACTGCTATGGATATCATTTCTCGTAAACGCAGGATGGAAGGGTATAATGTGCTTTACCCAATAGGGTGGGATGCATTTGGTTTGCCG
Source organism: Patescibacteria group bacterium (assembly GCA_038063635.1). Lineage (GTDB taxonomy): Bacteria > Patescibacteriota > Minisyncoccia > Phycocordibacterales > UBA9973 > UBA9973. The sequence continues at coordinate 11,878 of JBBTUS010000008.1, forward strand.
ACAGAAAATTATGCTATTAAAACAGGTATTCATCCCACTAAAGTTACAAAAGACAATACTGATATTTTTAGGAAACAACTTAAGGCCTTGGGCTTTTCGTTTGATTGGTCTCGAGAAATTAATACAACAGACCCGGCTTATTATAAATGGACCCAATGGATATTTTTACAATTTTTTAAAAAAGGTTTGGCGTATAAAGCGGAGATACCAATAAACTGGTGTCCGAAAGATAAAATTGGTTTGGCAAATGAAGAAGTAATAGATGGCAAATGTGAGAGATGCGGAGAAGTAACGGAGAAAAGAATGAAAGAACAATGGATGCTGGCTATTACAAAATATGCGGAAAGACTGCATAAAGATTTGGATTTAGTTGATTATCCGGAGCGTGTAAAATTATCACAAAGAAATTGGATAGGAAAATCCGAGGGAAGCTTGATCAGCTTTCAGCTTATAGTTGATAGTAAAGTTAGCTTTAATAAAAAAGATACGAATTCAAAGCTAAAAGCCAAAAACCAAAAACTAGAAGCTATTTCTGTTTTTACTACTCGCGCAGATACCATCTTTGGCGCGACATATGTTGTGCTTGCTCCAGAACATCCGCTTGTTGCAAAACTTCTAGAACAAGTTAAAAACAAGAAAGATGTTGAAAAATACATAAAAGATGCAAAGAAAAAATCTGAAATTGAGAGAACCGCCAATGATAAAATAAAAACTGGAATAGAATTAAAAGGAATAAAGGCAATTAACCCCGCAAATAACGAGGAAATACCTGTTTGGATTGCTGACTATGTTTTACCAGATTATGGTACTGGCGCTATAATGGCCGTTCCAGCGCACGATGAAAGAGATTTTGAATTTGCGAAAAAATATAATTTGCCGATAAAGCAAGTTATTATGCCGTATAATCTTGATACTAACAATCCTCCAAGACAAGGAAAAGAAAATACAAAAAGGGAAGTCGTTCATATTATTTTAAGAAATCCAAAAAATAAAACTATTTTAATTGAGTTTTTAAAAGGAGAAAAATGGGGAAATTTTGAACCAAAGAATTTTATAATTGGTGGCATAGAAGAAAAAGAATCTCTCATAAAAACTGCCTTTAGAGAAATAAAAGAAGAAACTGGATATATAAATGTTAAATTTGTAGAAGAAATTTCATTTGAAGTACAAGCAGAATTTTATGCAGCGCATAAAGATGTGAATCGCATAGTGCATGTACATACTTTAGTTTTTGACTTAATAAATGAAGAAAAAGTAGAAATAAAGGAAGATGAATACTTTAATAAAGATTCACATGAAATAAAGTGGATTCCGTATGAAAAAGTGATTGAAACGGTAAATATTCCAGATGATAAAATGACGTGGAAATATTTTTTTGAAGGCGGTTTCGCTTTTTCTGAAAAAGGAATTTTAACGAATTCAGAAAAATTTAACGGTCTTTCTAGTTTAGAAGCGCAGAAAAAAATAACAGAATTTGTCGGCGGAAAAATTGTTACAAAATTTAAATTACGCGATTGGGTATTTTCAAGGCAAAGATATTGGGGTGAACCTATACCAATAGTTAATTGTGAAAAATGCGGACTTGTGCCGGTGCCGGAAAAAGATTTGCCGTTAAAACTGCCGAAAATAAAAAATTATAAACTAACCGAAACAGGAGAATCTCCGCTGGCTGGCATTTCAAAATGGGTAAATACAAAATGTCCTAAGTGTAAAGATAAGGCAAAAAGAGAAACAGACACAATGCCTAATTGGGCGGGAAGTTCTTGGTATTATTTGCGATATACCGATACTAAAAATAAAAAAGAATTCGCTTCAAAGAAAAATCTTAAATATTGGCTTGGAAGCGACTCAAAACACGGAGGCGTAGATTGGTATAACGGAGGAATGGAACACACGACTCTTCATTTGTTATATTCCCGCTTTTGGCATAAATTTTTATATGATTTGAAGCTTGTGCCGACCATTGAGCCTTATATGAAAAGGACAAGCCATGGAATGATTTTAGGAGAAGGTGGAGTAAAAATGTCAAAATCACTCGGTAATGTTGTAAATCCTGATAAAATTGTAAAAATATATGGCGCAGATACTTTGCGTGTATATGAAATGTTTATAGGGCCATTTGAAGAAGCAGTAGTGTGGAATACTGATAGTATTATTGGAGCCAGAAGATTTATTGAAAAAATTTGGAGAATCGGCAATAAAAAATTTGTAACTGCAAGTAATCTTGAATTAAAAAAACTTTTACACAAAACAATTAAAAAAGTTTCAGAAGATATTGAGACAATGCGTTTCAATACTGCAATTTCTGCTATGATGATACTTACCACTGAAATGGAAAAATCAGATAAAATTGACGTAGAAGATTATAAAAAATTCTTAAAAATTTTATCTCCATTTGCGCCACATATTGCGGAAGAATTGTGGCAAAAAATTCATTCGGCTCCTCAAGGCCTTGCCTTGGGTTCCCTTAAGGCAAGGCCTTTCCCCGCCGAGTCTATTCACTTTTCAAAATGGCCTAAATGGGATGAAAATTTAATCAAAGACGACGAAATGAAAATTGCAGTGCAGGTAAATGGCAAAATCAGGGCTGAAATTGTTATAAAAAATATTGAAAACGAAGAAGACATAAAGAAAAAGGCCTTATCAGACCAAATTGTTTCTAAATTTACAGCAGGTAAAGAAATAAAGAAAATTATTTATGTTAAAAATAGGTTAGTTAGTATTGTCGTGTAATGGAAAAAATTTTTAAAATTTTTGGCAAAGAATTTACAAATATAAATCAAGCGGCCCTTCTTTTGGGATTTTTTACTTTACTTTCTCAAATTTTAGCGCTTTTCCGCGACCGTTTTCTTGCATATTTTGTCGGACCGGGAGCTATGCTCGATAATTATTATGCGGCTTTTCGGATACCAGACCTTATTTTTATTTCCATAGCCTCGCTCGCTTCTATTACTGTGCTTATTCCTTTTATTGTGGCAAAAATGAATGGAGAAAAAGTGACAGAAGAAGCCAGAAAATTTTTAGACAGCGTCTTTACAGTTTTCTTTTTTATTATGGTACTTGTTTCTGTTATAGCATTTTTATTAATGCCTTATTTAGTTCATTTTATAGCTCCCGGTTTTATACCTATAATGCAAGAAAAGGTAATAATTCTTTCTCGCATAATGCTGCTTTCTCCGATTTTAATGGGTCTTTCAAATCTTTTTGGCACGATAACGCAACTTTTTAGAAAATTCTTCTTTTACTCACTAAGTCCTATTTTTTATAATTTAGGAATTATTTTTGGCATTATTTTCTTGTATCCAATTTTTGGAATTTATGGTGTGGCTTTTGGAGTAGTTTTAGGAGCTTTTTTACATTTTATAATACAAGCAATATCGTCATCTGGATGCGGTTTCAGGCTCAGGTTTTCCAGTTCTATTGATTTTAAAGAAATAAAGCGCGTGGTGCTTATTTCATTTCCAAGAACTTTAGGGCTTGCCTTTAATAGCATTGCTCTTATCGTAATTATTGCTCTCGCTTCTTTTTTGAAAAGCGGGTCAATTTCAATTTTTAATCTTTCATTTAATCTTCAATCGGTTCCATTAAACATAATTGGCATATCTTATGCGGTAGCTGCATTTCCAATTTTGGTAAAATCCATATCTCTGGGGAAAATAGATGAATTTAAAAATCACTTAAGGTCTGCGGCTAGGCAAATTATTTTTTGGGCTCTGCCAATAACTTTTCTTTTTATCGTGCTTCGCGCGCAAATAGTTCGTGTTATTTTAGGATCTAAATCTTTTTCTTGGGATAATACGCGTCTTGTAGCGGCATCTTTGGCTATCTTTTCCATTTCCATAGTAGCACAAGGACTTATCGCTTTATTTGCTCGCGCTTATTATGCGGGAGGAAATACCAAAAGACCGCTTTTGATTAACTTTATTTCATCCTGCTCTATTGTTATTTTTTCTATAATATTTTTACATGTCTTTAAGAATTACGATTTCTTCAAATATTTTATAGAATCTTTATTTAAAGTTTCAAGTGTGGAAGGTACGGAGATATTAATGCTCCCGCTTGCTTATTCTTTTGGCACAATAATAAACTTTATTTTGTTATGGTTCTTTATTAAAAAAGATTTTATAAAAAATGAGCATTTTATTTCAAAAACTTTTTTTCAGAGTTTAGGCGCGTCATTTTTTATTGGTTTTGTGTCTTATTTAAGTTTAAACATACTTTCACTAATTTTTAATACAACAACTTTCTTTGGAATATTGGCGCAAGGGCTTATTTCCGGAGTTTTAGGAATTTCTGCCGGAATTTTTGTGTTGCATTTATTAAAGAATAAGGAATTAAAGGATTTAACAGAAGCTCTGAAAACCAAGTTTTGGAACACAAAAATTATTGCGCCTTCACAGGAAGAGCTTTAATAATAAAGGTTTTTGTGTTATAATGTCTCAATGCCTTTTAAAAGAATTTTTCATTATTATTGGCTGCAAACCAAAAAATACAAGTGGTCTTTTTATTTTACCTTCATAATATATGGATTGGCGGTTGTTTTTTCTAATATTTTAAATCCAATCTTGTATAAAAAGATAATAGACGCGGTTACTCAAAAAATTCCCAGTGGCGACCTAAAATCCGATTTATTTTTTATTCTTTTTGAAATTGTTATAGTTGTGGTTTCTTATCAAATTTTATATAGGCTTGGAGATTATTTTATTATTAATTTTCAATCCAATGTAATACGTGAAATACATAATGATACTTTCAAGCGGTTAATGAATAATTCTTATATATTTTTTTCTAATAATTTTTCCGGAAGCCTGGTTGCCAAAGCGAAAAGATTTGCTTCTTCTTTTGAGCGACTAACAGATATTATCAGTTATAATTTTTGGTTTACCATCGTCCAATTGGCTGGCGTATTTATTGTTCTGTTTATACAAGTTCCCAAGATAGGACTTTTGCTTTTTGTTTGGTCAATAATATATATATTTATCACGACGCTTTTTATTAGAAAAAAAATTAAATATGACTTGCTTGAAGCTGAAGCTGATTCCAAAGTTACCGCTCGTTTTTCCGATACTATTTCAAATATTTTAAATATAAAGATATTTTCAGGCAGAGAAAGAGAAAAAAGGGATTTCGGAGACACAACTTTTGACGAATATAAAAAAAGAAAAAAGTCTGGGCTTTTTGGAAATTTTGAAAGCGCCGTTCAGGCATTTTTAATGGGTACATTTCAGCTTGCCGTTCTTTATACGATGGTAAATCTTTGGTTAGATGGCTCTATCTCTACTGGAATGCTTGTTTTAATTCAAACATTTATGTTTAGTGTTTTTGACCATTTATGGGATTTTGGAAAATCAATGACGAATTTCTTCAAATCTTTGTCTAATGCGAAAGAAATGGTTGATATTTTTGACACTGTTCCGGATATTTTAGACCCGCAAAATCCAGAGACACTAAAAATAAAAGAAGGACATATTGTGTTTAAGAACGTATTTTTTAAATACAATGACAAACAAGAAGTCTTAAGTAATTTTAATTTTGAAATAAAGCCAGGCGAGGGTGTTGGTCTTGTCGGACATTCCGGAGTGGGAAAATCAACAATTACAAAACTTCTTTTAAGATTTAATGATATTTCCGAGGGAACTATTACAATTGATGGACAAAATATAAAAAATATCACTCAAGATGATTTAAGAAGCGCTATTGCCTATGTGCCTCAGGAACCAATACTCTTTCATAGGTCAATTAGAGAAAACATAGCTTACAGCAAACCCGATGCAACCGAAGAAGAAATAATAAATGTTGCAAAAAAAGCTCATGCTCATGAATTTATAATCAAGCTTCCAAATGGTTACGACACGAAAGTCGGTGAGCGGGGAATAAAACTCTCCGGCGGAGAACGCCAGCGTGTTGCCATCGCTCGCGCAATGCTAAAAAACGCGCCGATAATAGTGCTTGATGAAGCTACGAGTTCTTTGGATAGTGTCAGTGAATCTTATATTCACGATGCTTTTAAGGAATTAATGAAAGATAAAACCACTCTGGTTATTGCTCATAGGCTTTCTACTGTCCAAGAAATGGATAGAATTATTGTTTTGAGCGAAGGCAAAATAGCTGAACAGGGAACTCACGGAGACCTTTTAGAAAAAAAAAGCGTTTATGCTGACCTTTGGGAACACCAAACCGGCGGGTTTCTTAAATAAATTCAAATAATTTTTCCCCTATCCCAGGGATAGGGGAAGATATTAAATTGAATGAACAAGTGTTTTCTGTTAGTATGAAATTATTATGGAGTTAAAAAATATAAGAAACTTTAGTATTATTGCTCATATTGACCACGGCAAGAGTACTTTAGCCGACAGAATGCTGGAAATAACGCATACTATAGAAGCGCGTAAAATGCGCGACCAAGTGCTTGATTCTATGGAACTTGAACGAGAGCGTGGAATTACCATCAAAATGCAACCGGTGCGTATGGAATATGCCTTAAACGAGCAAAAATACGTTTTAAACCTTATAGATACCCCAGGGCATATAGACTTTAGTTATGAAGTTTCTCGTGCTCTAAAGGCTGTAGAAGGCTCTATTTTATTAGTTGATGCTACACAAGGAGTTCAAGCTCAAACTCTAACAACCCTAGAATTAGCTAAAGAAAGCGGACTTATTATAATACCTGTTTTATCAAAAATTGATTCGCCTCTTGCTAGGATAGACGAAGTAAAAATGGAAGTTGCAATACTTTTAAACATTGACCCAGATCAGATTTTAGAAGTTTCAGGAAAGACTGGAGAAGGAGTGGAACATTTGCTTTCAGAAGTTGTAAAAAGAATTTCACCACCTAAAAAATTTACAGAAGTAAAAGATAGCTGTCAGGCTTTGGTTTTTGATTTCAAATATGACAATCATCGAGGCGTGATTGTTTATGTTCGAGTCTTTGACGGCCATATTAAAAAAGGAGACTCGCTTTTATTCTCCGTATCGGGTGAAAAATTTATTTCCTTGGAAGTTGGAATATTTGCTCCGGAAGAAAATCCAAAAAGTTCTATTAATTCCGGAGAAATCGGATATATTGTAACCGGAATCAAAAGACCCGGAATTGCAGCTGTTGGCGACACTATTACTTTTAGCAAGAAACCGCTTGAAGCGTTGCCGGGATATATGAAACCAAAGCCAGTCGTCTGGGCTTCTGTTTATCCGGAAGATGCGGATAATTTTCCCGATTTAAAACTGGCTCTGAGCAGGCTTCGCTTGTCCGATTCAGCGTTTTCATACGAAGAAGAATCTTCCGGAACTCTCGGAAAAGGTTTTCGTTGCGGTTTTTTAGGAATGCTTCATCTGGAAATAATCACGGAACGCTTAAAAAGAGAATTTGGCCTTAATTTGGTTGTGACTATGCCCTCAATAACATATAAAGTTGTTTTTAAAAATGGAAAAGAAGAAATAATTTATTCTCCTCATTTTTTTCCTGAAGATAGGCAAATTGATAAAGTTTATGAGCCATGGGTGCAAGTTAAGATTATTATTCCATTAGCCTATTCCAGCACTTTAATGCCGTTTCTTTTTGAACATGAAGCGATAGTTCATACTACTGAAAATTTTGGAGACAATCGTTCCGCTATAAATTTAGAAATGCCGCTTCGAGAACTTATGCGTAATTTTTTTGATGATTTAAAAAGCATTACTTCAGGTTATGGTTCTATTTCTTATGAAATTGGAGAATATAAAGAAGCGGATGTGGTAAAGCTGGATATATTAGTGGCCGACGAGCCAATGGTGGCATTTTGCCGAGTTGTTTCTCGTCGCAGAGTGGAAGAAGAAGCGCGCAATCAAGTGGAACGTTTAAAGAAGATTATACCCAGACAGCAATTTGCTTTTAAAATTCAAGGCAGGGCATTAGGCAGAATAATTGCTTCAGAATCTGTATCTGCTTTTCGCAAAGATGTTTTAATGCATGGCAGCAAAGTTGTCGGTGGCGGAGATGTCAGCCGTAAAAAGAAACTGCTAGAAAAACAAAAAAAGGGAAAAGCCAGAATGAAAGAAAATGCAAAGATAAACATAACCCAAGATGTTTTTCTAAAGATGATGCGGTCGGGAGAAAACTAGTAAAATTAAAACATCCCCGACATGCGTCGGGGATGTTTTAATAATTGTTATTTTAAAGTGAATATCGGTGAATAAAGCAATATCATGCTTATAATAATGAAGATTACAAGGATAGACCAAATCACTTTTATTTTCTTTTGATGTTTTTTGTCAAAAATCATATAATTATCTTATCATATTATGAAAAAATTTCAAGAAAAAAATAAATTCAGAAAAATAATGCAATCAAAACCAGTCCTGATTTTACTAAGTGTGGTGATAGTTGCTTTTACCTTAAGTGTTATTAATCTCATGAATAGAATGCAAAATACCGCCAGAAATAGAAAAATAGAAGAAAATAGAATTACAGAGTTGACAGAAAGACAAAATAAGCTTTCAACAGATATTGCCAATTTAAAAACTGAAAAAGGATTAGAAGAAAATATTCGTGAAAAATTCGGCTTAGTTAAAGAAGGAGAGGAAATGATTGTTGTTGTGGAAGATAAGGAGCAAAATAATACTATAAAAAAAACACAATCTAATGGATTTTTTTCTTTTTTAAAAAATATTTTTAAATAATATGTTGTATATTAAAGCAGTAGTATCTGCTCAAATGAAAAAGGACAGCGTTATGGCAAAAACAGCTGATAATTTTATAATAACTGTCAAAGAAAAAACAGAAAGAAATATGGCAAATAAAAAAGTAATAGAATTATTAGCCTCATATTTTAAGGTCCCAAAAGGTAAAATAAGGATAATAAATGGGCATCATCACTCCCATAAGCTTTTAGTCATTGATAATTGATTATGTTATAATATAATTATGAAAATAACTTTTTTTGAAGTGCCTAAAAAAGAACAACCTTTTTTTTTGCAGGCTTTTAGTGACGCGGATGTTTCTTTTTTTGAAGAAAAGTTAAATGAAAAAAATGTTAATTTAGCCGAAGATTCCGAAATAATTTCTGTTTTTGTTAATTCCGAAGTAAGTAAAAATATCATAGATTCTTTTTTTAATTTAAAATTTATAGCGACACGTTCTACTGGCTATGATCATATAGACATAGGTTATTGCGCAGAAAAGGGGATAAAAATTTCCAATGTTCCAGCTTATGGTTCTCACACGGTGGCAGAGTTTGCTTTTGGATTAATGCTTAATCTTTCAAGAAATATTTTAAATGCCAGCAATTATGTAAAAGAATCTTCCGATTTTAATTATAATTCTTCTATGGAAGGATTTGATTTACAAAACAAGACTCTTGGAATTATCGGCACAGGAAAAATCGGTAAAAATGTCGTAAAAATTGCTAAAAGTTTTGAGATGAATGTTGTGGCTTATGACTTATATCCAGACTTGGTTTTTGCCAAAGAAAATAATTTTAAATATGAAAGTTTACTAGAAGTTCTTTCGGAATCTGATATTGTGACTCTTCACACCCCTTACAATAAAGAAAATCATCATTTAATAAATAAGGAAAACATTTCTAAAATGAAAAAAGGAATTTATTTGATAAATACGGCTCGCGGGGAACTAATTGATACCGAGGCTCTAATTTGGGGTTTAAAAGAGAGAATTATTGCCGGCTTTGGAGCAGATGTGTTAGAAGATGAAAGAATTTTAAAAAATGAAAAAACTTTATCAACTCTCGGTTCAACAACCGAAAAAGAGAAAAAAAATGTTCTTCTTAATCATGAACTGATGAAAATGCCGAATGTAATAATCACGCCTCATATTGCTTTTTATGCTCGTGAGGCAGTTGCTGAAATATTTAAAACAACTTTGGAAAATATTAAAGGGTTTATTTCTGGAAATTTAAAAAACTTAATTAAATAATATTAGGATAAATAAAATAATAAGAGATAAAAATGTCGATTAAGATTATAAACAATAAATAAAATTTTAACACTGGGATGCAAAAAAAATGGATTGAAAATTTTAATGAGTTGGCGATAACAGAGAATCGCAGAATAGCGCTTGAAATTGCCGATGCCGGATATAATGCGATAAATACGGAAGAAATTCTATTAAATTCTGTTAAATTACAAGACAATATTTTAACCGTTGTAAATAAAAGTTTTGATTTATCTGAATTTAAAAGAATAAAAGTTGTCGGTTTTGGCAAGGCTTCTTGCGATGCGGCTATTGCCCTGGAAAAAATATTAGGAGAAAAAATTAATCAAGGAGTAATAATTGGACTTCATAAAGTTACCTGTGAGTACATTGAGACTTTTGCCGGCACACACCCAAGACCGACTGATGCAAATATTTTACCCGGAAAGAAAATTTTTGAAATAGTTGATAAATCAAACGAAAACGATCTTGTGATTGTCCTTGTTTCCGGCGGCGGCTCAGCGCTATTATGTTATCCTGAAAATGAGTGTTCTCAAGGCAGAGAACTTTATGATAAATTTTTAAAATGTGGAAAGACAACAATTGAAATGAATACAGTTAGGAAACACCTGTCTATGCTGAAAGGCGGATGGTTAGCAAAGGTTGCTTATCCGGCAACAATCATTGGACTTATTTTTTCCGATGTGCCCGGGGATCATTTTGAAAATGTTGCTTCCGGTCCTACTTATAAAGATAAGAGCACAGTAGAAGATGCTGAAAAAATAATAAAAAATAATAATTTAGGCAATTTTGATTTAATTGAAACACCCAAAGATGATAAATATTTTGAAAAAGTCCATAATTTTGTTTTAGTTTCAAATAAAACAGCAGTGGAAGCTATGGCGGAAAAAGCGAAAGAATTTGGGCTTAGAGTAAAGGTTGTTTCAACAGAACTATACGATGAAGCCAGCGAGGCTATTCAAAAAATATTTAATGCTCAAAAATCTTTTGACGGCGAAGTTATTTTAGCAGCTGGAGAACCAAATCTTGAAGTAAAGAAGAAAGGCGGCAGCGGAGGCAGAAATTTATATATGGGCATAAAAGCAATTAAAATGAAAGTGATTAGTGATAATTCTGTTTTTTTGCTGTTTGCATCCGATGGTATGGATAATTCTGACGCGGCTGGGGTTATTGTTGATAAAAACACAATAGAAAAATTAGAAAAATTAAATATTAATATTGATGAACATTTAAATAACTATGACGCTTATCCAGTTTTCAAAAAAACCGGCGATATGATTATGACTGGCCCGACTGGCGCTAATGTTTCTGATTTAATGGTTTTGTTAAAAAAATAGAAATTTTATTATAAAAAACTTGTCCCGTACTAAATTTTTGATTAAATAATATCAGAATAGATAAAATAGAAATGGATAAAAATGTCGATTAAGATTATAAATAATAAATAAAATTTTAGTACCGGGATGGAAAATAAAATTACAAAAATAATAGCGGAAGAAATCAAAGATTCGCGAGAAAATCCAACCATAAAAGTAACAGTTTTTATTGGTAATGCATCAGATAGTTTTTCTGTGCCATCTGGCGCCAGCACCGGCGCTCATGAAGCTCACGAATTAAGAGACCCCGAACCAGAGCAAGCTCGGTACGGAGCAGGTTCCGATGGTAAAGGTGGTATGAAAAAAGCTATTTGGAATGTGGAGAATGTAATTGCTCCGTCATTAGTCGGTCAAGATGTTTTAAATCAAAAAGAAATAGACAGAATAATGATAGAACTTGATGGTACTCCAAATAAAGATAATTTAGGCGGTAATTCTATGATTGGCGTAAGCATTGCTTGCGCAAAAGTGGCAGCCAAAGTATCAAAAATAGAAGTCTATGAGCATTTGCGTATGCTTAGTGAAATGAAACCATCTCGGCGAATTCCGCATCTTTTTATGAATTTAATAAATGGCGGCAAGCATGCAAAAAATGATTTAGCTTTTCAGGAATATCAGATTGTATCCGACACGGATAATGTAAATGAAGCGGTTGATATTGGAATTAAAATTCAAAATTCCCTGAAGAAAATTATCAAAAAAGATTTAGGAGAAGAATCTCTCGTTTTAGGCGATGAAGGCGGGTATGCTCCGAAAACAAGCGATATAAAAAAACCTTTGGAATATTTGAGCGAAGCGATAAAAGAAAATAATTTTCAAGATAAAGTCTGGTTGGCCCTAGATGTCGCAGCTTCATCTTTTTATGAGCCTGCCCGAACTGCGGAGCAGGGCGGGAATGGAAAATATAACATTAACAGTAAAGATACCCGCCCGAACGACCGAAGTCATTCGGTCGGGCAGGTTTCAAAAGAAGAGTTAATGAATATATATAATTCTTTAATTACCGAATTTAATTTGTTTTCCATTGAAGACCCTTTTAATGAAGAAGATTTTGACAGTTTTAAAAAATTAAAAGATGATAACAGCAAATTAAAGATAATTGGCGATGATTTAACTGTTACCAATAAAAATATTTTACAAAAAGCGATAAACAAAGGCAGTATTAATGCAATGATAATTAAACCAAATCAAATTGGCACATTATCTGAAACACTTGAAACAATGAGACTTGCCAGAGAAAACGATATAGAATTGATTATCAGTCATAGAAGCGGGGAAACCGATGATGATTTTATAGCTGATTTATGTTATGCGTTTTCTTGTTTTGGCTTAAAATCGGGTTCTCCCATAAAATCGGAAAGAATAGTAAAATATAAGAGATTAATGCAAATTACCCATCAATAAAATGGATAAAAAAATTTATTATTAATGTATAATTTTAATTATTATGGCAGAAGAAAAAAAGGATGTTTTTGTAAAGTGGTACAGCGAAGTGGGTATTGCCGACGTGCCGTCAGTCGGGGGTAAAAATGCCGCATTGGGAGAAATGTATTCTAATCTTACGCCGCTTGGCGTAAACATACCGGATGGTTTTGCTCTGACAGCGGATGCTTATCGTCATTTTTTTAAAAAAACAGGTTTAGATGAAAAGATAAAAGAAATTCTTTTTGACCTTGATACGCGCAAGATTAAAAATCTTCAAGTTCGCGGGAAAAAAGTTCGCGAAGAAATTTTAAAAGCCAACTTGCCTCAAAATCTTCAAGATGCAGTCACCAAAGCTTATAGAGAGTTAGGAGAGAAGTATGGAGAAAATGGCGAGGTGGCAGTTCGTTCATCGGCCACAGCTGAAGATCTTCCAGGCGCTTCTTTTGCCGGCCAACAAGAGACTTATCTTAATATCCATGGCATTGAGAATGTGCTGATTGCAACAAAAAAATGCATCGCTTCGCTTTTTACCGACCGAGCTATTTCATATCGGGCAGACAAAGGATTCTCGCATTTTGACACCGCTCTTTCAGTCGGTGTTCAGCGCATGGTGCGTTCAGACCTTTCTTCTTCAGGCGTGGCATTTACCATTGATACGGAAACAGGTTTTGATAAAGTTATTTTAATAAATGCCGTATATGGTCTGGGTGAATTTATAGTGCAAGGCAAAGTTATTCCTGATGAATTTATAATTTTTAAACCAACGTTGGAAAAGGGGAATAAAAATTCTATTATCGGTAAAAATATTGGCAAGAAAAATATAAAACTTATTTATGCCAAGGATGGCACTAAACAAGAAAAAGTCTCTTTATTTAACCAACAAAAATTCTGTATTACAAACGAAGAAGCCGTAAAGCTCGCAAAATGGTGTCTGCAAATAGAAAAATATTTTTCAAAAAAACATAATCGTTATCAGCCGATGGATATTGAATGGGCTAAAGACGGAAAAACGGGAGAACTTTTTATTGTACAAGCGCGTCCAGAGACAGTTATTTCCGGAGAAGACAAAAATATTTTAAAAGAATATAAATTGCAAAAAACAAGTAAAATACTGGTAAAAGGCATAGCTGTCGGTTCAAAAATTGGTGCTGGAAAAGTCCGTGTTTTGCGCAATGCAAAAAATATTTCTTTATTTAAAAAAGGGGAAGTGTTAGTAACAGAAATTACTGACCCGGATTGGGAACCAATTATGAAAATTGCGAGCGCTATTGTTACAGATAAAGGCGGGCGCACTTCTCATGCCGCTATCGTGTCGCGTGAACTCGGCATTCCTTGTATTGTTGGGTCAAATAATGCCACTAAAGTGTTAAAAAACGGTCAAAACATAACTGTGGACTCTTCAGGAGGGCAAGTGGGTAATGTGTATGAAGGCATTATTCCGTTTGAAATAATTGAACATCATCTGGATAAAATACCCAAAATAGAAACAAAAATTATGGTGAATATCGGTTCTCCCGATGAAGCATTTAAAAATCATAATATTCCGGCGGAAGGCGTTGGCTTGGGAAGATTAGAATTTATTATTGCTTCACATATTCATATCCATCCAAATGCGTTAATTGATTATAAAAAATTAAAAGCAGGAAAGAAAACTTCTGCAATAGTAAAATTAATTAAAGAGATTGATAATTTAACATTTCTTTATAAAGATAAGCCGCAGTTTTACGTAGACGAACTTGCATTAGGAATTGCAAAAATTGGCGCGACGTTTTATCCAAATAAAGTTATTATTCGTTTTTCTGATTTTAAAACAAATGAATATCGCACACTAACAGGCGGTGATATGTATGAACCACTTGAAGAAAATCCGATGTTAGGATGGCGTGGAGCTTCGCGTTATTATGACCCCAAATTCAAAGAAGCTTTTGGTCTGGAATGCAAGGCTATGAAAATTGTACGAGAAGATATGGGTCTGACAAATGTAATTCCGATGATTCCATTTTGTCGAACACCCGAAGAAGGTAAAAAGGTGATAGAAGTGATGAAAGAATATGGATTAGACAGAGCAAAAGATAAAGAACTTAAAGTTTATGTAATGTGTGAAATACCTTCTAATATTCTTCTGGCTGATAAATTTTTAGATATTTTTGACGGTATGTCAATTGGTTCAAATGATTTAACCCAGCTGACATTGGGACTAGACCGCGATTCCGGAATAGTTACTCATATTGCGAATGAAAACAATCCGTCAGTTAAGAAACTAGTAGCTGAAATTATTCATAAATGCAAAGAAAAAGGGAAATATATCGGCATTTGCGGTCAAGCGCCGTCAGATTACCCGGAATTTGCTCAATTTCTCGTAGATGAAGGAATAGAAAGCATGTCGCTTAATCCTGACACGGTTATTAAAATTATTATGGCTTTAGGAAGTAATAAAAAAACTAATTAAAATTTACTTTGTGCGGGATGCGGGAATCGAACCCGCGTCTCAACCTTGGGAAGGTCGCATCATACCACTAAACTAATCCCGCTTGCGTAAAATATATCGTTATTTTGCTTTCTAGGCAAGTATGCTAAAATAGAGCATTAATAATTAAATTTTTAAATATTATGAAAAACGTAACAATATATTCAACCCCATCTTGTCATTTTTGCCACATAGCAAAAGATTTTTTTAAGGCAAATAATATAGTTTATACAGAATATGACGTAGCCAGTAATCTTGAAAAAAGGAAAGAAATGATAGAAAAAAGTGGGCAAATGGGCGTACCTGTCATAATTATTGATGATGAGCTAATAGTCGGCTTTGATAAATCAAAAATTTTACAGCTTTTAGGTCTTTAATTTTTGTGCCCTCACTCCGAATCGAACGGGGATCTATTCCTTAGGACGGAACTGTTCTATCCATTGAACTATGAGGGCAGTATGAATAATTTAACACAAAAAAGTCAATTTTGAAAATTTGTTTTTTTATAATTTTATGATAAAATATTGTCATGGATTCTGAATCAAGAAATTTATTGGAAAAAACTCTTTCTCTAACAGAAGAGAATAATAAAATGCTTCATAAGATAAGGGGTGTTCAAAAGAGGGAAATTGTTTGGCGAACATTGAAAATTATTATAATAGCGGGAATAGCATTTGGAGCTTTTTATTTTTTGGAGCCGTATGTCAATAAAATAGTCAATTTGTATAATTCAATTTCTGGCGCCGAACAAAAATTAAATAATAGCAGTAATTCTATTCAATCCATTCAAGATTTATTGAAAAAATTTTAAAATATGCCTGGGTAGCTCAGTTGGTAGAGCGTTCCCCTGAAGAGGGATAGGTCCGCAGTTCAATTCTGCGCCCAGGCACAAAAAAATAACCCCGATGCATGGCGGTTATTTTAGCGTTTAAGCGGATTTTACTTTTACATTAGTCATTTTTTCTTTATCTATTTTTTTGAGTCGAATAGTCAATAATCCGTGTTTTTCTATTGCTTCGGTTTCCTCTGGTTCTACTTCTTGCGGAAGAAGAATTGTTCTGGAAAAACTGCCCCAATAAAGTTCTTTAGTAAAATAATTTTCTTCATCAATTATTCTGGATTCTTCACGTTTGCCGCGAATAGTCAGCATACTGCGAGTGGTTGTCAGCTCCAAATCTTCCGGCTTAACGCCAGCAATCATCGTTTGTATTATTATTTCCGTGGGAGTCTGATAAACATCGACGGTTAATTCAGCTTCTTCATTTTCTTCTTCCATCCAATTATTATTACCATTCCCATTTTTGCTTTTTACGGTTATTTTTTTTACTTCCTCATCTTCATCGGCTTTGATACTTCCAGTTAATCTTTCAAAAAAACTTCTTTTTTTATTCAACATCTCATTAAAAATTTTAATTAATAATTTTATTTTTGACCACAAGCCCCGTGAATTTTTAACGGGACAAGTATTTTTTTATATTTATTTATTTATTAATAACAATTTCTTTATTTATTTTTCTTAGTTTTTCAAATAACAGCAAGTTAATAACGGTAGCAACCCAGAGAAAAGCAAAAACATTTAAGATATTACTCCCGTCATTATCCATTATAAAGAAATTAAAAACACTATGCAAGGTAATAGCAAACAAAATACCTATAAAAAGATATATTTTTTTGGCAAATCTTCCAAGATAGAAAGAAAGACCTAAAGAAATGCCTATAATTCCGCTTGTAACAGTATGCAGCAAAGTGGACCCTAAAAATCTTAGCTGGCTGGTCATTAATCCAACAGTAACTTGACCTAAAGAAAACGGTTTAATAAGAAATAAAAAATTTTCAAAGGCCGCAAAACCAAGCGCGGCAGTAATTAAAAATATCGGCCAATCTATTGGCTCATCAATTATTTTTGTTCTAAAAATAATTATTAATACCACAAGATATTTTACTATTTCTTCTACAGCCGCCCAGCTAATAATTTGCCAATTATTTGAATTTAAGTTTGCTTGTATGAATTTTTGAATAGGTATAACCAAAAAAACAGAAAGCATTCCTAAAACAAAAATTACGGTTAGCAGGCTCTTTGGTTCAGGATTCATTTTGTCCTCTTTAAGCCAAAACCAAAACCAAAGGAAAGCGGGTATTATTCCACCCAAGAAAGCTAGGCCTAAAATTTTTGGATCGGCGTTCAACATAAATTTTTACTTAATCTTTTCTATCATTAATAATAAATTTTTATTTTTTTCACTTTGCATAGTTTGCCAAATTTCTTCTGTAATAAAAGGAATAAATGGATGAAGAACTTTAAGCAATGCCGTAAGTTGCAGATAGAGTAAAGTCTTTGCAGAATCTACATTTTTCTTTTCCCTCGGCCCGGAGCCTGCGGGCGAGGCTATAATTTTTTTCTTTGACCGCTCAATGATTATATCCGCAAAAGTATGCCAGAAATAATGATATAATTTTTCAGCTACGATAGAAAATCTAAATTCGTCCATTTCTTTTGAGATTTCTTTCAATAGTTTTTCTAATTTTTTTTGTGAAATGCTGTCTTCTTCATCCAGCGCAGGTAAATTTTTAATATCAAGATCATTTATTTTTTCTAAAACAAAACGCGATGCATTCCATATTTTATTTATAAATTTTCCATAACCGCGAATATCGTTTTCATTTAATTTTAAATCATTTCCCGGAGTGTTGCCGACAATCATAGCCATACGTAATGCATCATTGCCGTATTTCTCAATAATATCCAGCGGGTCAATTGCTTTATCTCCGAGTGATTTTGACATTTTCTTGCCGTCGGCAGTGCGAATCATTCCATGCAAATAAACATTTTTAAATGGTATTTCTCCGAGTAAATATTGTGACATTAAAATCATTCGCGCAATCCAAAAGAAAAGAATATCATGGCCGGTTTCCAAAACGCTGGTAGGATGATAGGTTTTTAAATCTTCAGTTTTTTCGGGCCAACCTAGAGTTGAAAAAGTCCAAAGTCCGGAAGAAAACCAAGTATCAAGGGTATCTTCATCTTGGATCCAACTTGCCCCGTTCTTGGCGGGGACATCTTCTTTAGGTGCTTCAATTCCACAATAAATTTCATCTTTACGGTACCAAACGGGTATTCGGTGTCCATACCAAATTTGGCGAGAGATACACCAATCACGCAAATTTTCAATCCAATTATAATAAATTTTTTCAAAATGACTGGGAATAATATTTATTTTTTTATTTTTAACAGGTTCGAGCATTAATTCTTTAAGCGATTTGTTGTTGCGGGAGGGGATTTTTTTATTTACATCAACAAACCATTGAAGCATAATTTGCGGTTCAATAATTCCGCCAGTTCGCTCAGCTGTTGCAATTTTATTTACATAATTTTCATCAATAGAAACAAGCAATCCTTTTGTTTTTAACTTTTCTACAATTTTTTCACGCGCATCGCTAATTTTCATTCCTGCGAATTCACCAGCGATAGCAAGCAGTTTCCCATATTTATCAATAATTTGTTCTTTATCTAATTTATATTTTTCTGCCAGAGCAAAGTCTTCATGAGAATGCCAAGGAGTAATGGTCATAACTCCAGTTCCAAAGCTCATGTCAATCATTTTATCTTTTATAATTGTGGCTTCAATTAGTCCGTTTATCCATTCCAATTTTATTTTCTGCATATGTTTCCAATCTTTATACCTTTTATCATCCGGATGCATTACCACATACTTATCGCCAAATTTTGTTTCAGGCCGCGCTGTGCTTATTTCAAACGGTCCATATTTAAAAGTATAAAATTTACTTTTTCTTTCTTCATAAATTATTTCATCATCAGAAATAACCGTTTGACCTTTTAGGTCCCAATTTACCATGCGATTTCCACGATAAATAAGACCGTCATCATACATCTGTTTAAACGCGGTTTTTACAGCAATGTTTCTTTTTTCATCCAATGTAAATGCTTCTCGCGACCAATCAAGCGATGCGCCCATTTTTTTTGCTTGGTTGACTATTTTATCATGAGAATCTTGCGCGAATTTTTGGACTTGCTCTAAAAATTTTTCTCTGCCTAAATCTTTCTTATGAATTCCTTCTTTTTCCAAAAGTTTTTCCACTTTTGATTGCGTTGCTATGGCCGCGTGATCAGTTCCAGGAATCCAAAGTGTTTTAAGTCCTTTCATTCGAGCATGACGCACCATAATATCTTCTATCACCAGCATCAAGGCGTGTCCAGTATGCAAATTACCGGTGACATTGGGTGGTGGAAGAACTACGGAAAAATATTCAGCGTCAGGCTTTGTGACGCCCTTTTTTATGCAAACATCAGGATTAAAAAAACCGCTTTTTTCCCAAAGCTTGTAAATTTTCTGTTCAGTTTCTTTTGGGTCGTATGGCCTTAAAAACTTATCATTCATATTTTAATATAATATCATTTTTTATAGCCTTAATCCACCAAAAGCCTTTATTTTTGATGCTTTTATTTTCTTACCCCCGCCTGCTCCCGATATATAAGGGCGGGCAGGTTTATTTTCTAAAAATTTTAAATACCCAGTCATTCCTATCATTACTGAATTGTCCGTAGAGAGTTCTTTTTTTGGAAAAAACAGCTTTTGCCCGGAGTTTCTTATTTTTTTCATCTCTTTTTTTAAATGTTTATTTGAAGAAACACCACCAGCTACTATTATTGTTTTGATATTATATTTTTCAATTGCTTTTTTTGTTTTATAAACCAAAGTTTCAACCACGGCGTTTTCAAATTCCATAGCTATTTGCATTTTTGCTTTGTCATTTTGTAAAACATTTGAATCTTCTTTTGTTAAGTCGCGTATTAAATAAAGCACGGCAGTTTTTAAACCGGAAAATGAAAAATTAAAATTTTTGCTGTGAAGCATGGGGCGAGGGAGAGAAAAGGAAAAACCAACTTTTTCGGGGTCGCTGTCTCCGCGTGCTCGCGGAGCGCTGCCTCTCGGCCCGTCGGTCTGCGAGACACCCCGAAAAAGTTGGTTTCCCTTTTCTCTTGCTTCTTCTGCTAATTTTGAAATTTCTGGTCCGCCCGGATAGGGAAGTCCCAGCATTCTAGCGACTTTATCAAAAGCTTCGCCAGCCGCATCGTCCAATGTTTCCCCAATTATTTTATATTTCATCCATTCGTTTGCCAACACGAGCTCTGTATGCCCGCCAGAAACAAGAAGAGCAAGAATAGGGAATTTTATTTCTGGAATTGAAAATTTTCCTTTATTTTTTCCAAAAACTGAAAGTATGTGGCCCTCCATGTGGTTTATTGGAATGATGGGAACATTCCACTTTTTGGCAAGCTCTTTGGCAAAAACTATTCCTGTCCAGAGTGCCGGTTCCAATCCCGGACCATAAGTGACAGCTATCACATCAACTGGGCTTTTTTCAAATCGGGAAAAGGTCGAACCTTTTTGAATTCTTAAGGTTCGACCTTGAGGAGATTTGAACTTAATTTTTTTCAATGTCTGTTCCAAAAGTATAGGCAAATTTTTAAGATGCTCCCTTTTAGCCAGCTTTGGATAAACTCCCCCGTAAGGGGCGTGAATTTTTGTTTGTGAATTTAAATTATTTGCAAGAATTTCAAAAGTAACGCTTTTGAATTCTTGCCCTGAGTTTGTCGAACGGGCACCCTTGCATTCCAATATGCTTATTCCTGTTTCGTCGCAGGATGTTTCAATCGAAAGTATTTTCATGAATACAATTTAACCCATTTACAAAAAAAATGCTATCTGTGGTCAGGAATAATTTTCTCACCGCCGTTCGAAAATTTTCCCGACCCGGACTCGTCTGTTTTTTCTACTGAAAAACATGACTCCGTCTCGCACAGCTAAAAAACCCAAAGCAGTTTGGTTTTTTTAACGCTGTGCGCGATACAGGATTTGAACCTGTGGCCTACCCCACGTCAAGGGGTCGCTCTACCAACTGAGCTAACCGCGCATATGCTATTTATAGCATTTTCTTTTCTATTCTTTCAAGCGCTAGAATGAATGCTCCACACCTTAGGTCTGTAGAATACTCTTTTCCTTTTTCAAAAGTTTTTTGTGCGGCATCATTTATTAATGGAAAAAGTTTATCAAATACTTCTTTTTCAGACCAATGTTCATTTTTTAGATTTTGTTCCCATTCAAAATATGAAACTGTAACTCCTCCGGAATTAGCTAAAACATCAGGTATTACCGGTATTCCTTTAGTAAATAGTATTTCATCAGCCTCTGGTGTTGTGGGGCCATTAGCCAGCTCTAATACAACTTTAGCCTTTATATTATCCGCATTTTTGTCAGTTATTTGATTTTCAAAAGCGGCAGGAACTAAAAGGTCGCATTTTATTTCCAAAAGCTCTTCATTGGTGATATTTTTACTTTCAGGAAAATTGGAAAGGGAACCGTTAGTTTTTTTATATTCAACAAGTTTTTTTATATTCAGACCATTTGAATTATAAACTCCGCCTTTTGAATCGGAAATAGCTAAAATTTTGTGGCCATTTTCCACAAAAATTTGCGCAGCATTTAATCCAACATTTCCAAATCCTTGTATTACAATCTTGCATTTTTCAGGAAGACCAAGTTGCTTGCGAAGAGAATCAAAGACATAAAATCCGCCAAATCCGGTAGCCGGACCTCTTCCTTCGGACCCGCCTTTTTCAATTGGTTTTCCAGTGAAGGTTGCTCTGGTCTTATCACCGGTAATTTTTTGAAATTCGTCAGACATCCAATCCATTATTTCTCCCGTGGTATTCACATCTGGCGCTGGCACATCTTTTTTTGGTCCTAAAATATCTGCCAGTTTTTTTACCCATCCGCGTGAAAGGCGTTCCAATTCTCCTTTTGATAAAGTTTTTGGGTCAACGGTTATGCCGCCCTTGCCTCCGCCCATGGGAATATTTGCGACAGCACATTTGAGCGTCATCCAGAAAGCAAGTGCCTTAATTTCATTGATTTCAGTATCGTGATGATATCTGATACCACCTTTATACGGTCCTAAAGCATTATTATATTCAACCCGATAGCCCTCAAAAATTTTTATTGAACCATCATCCATTTTTACCGGAATTGAAATTCTTATATCACGGTCAGGCTGGCGAAGGCGAGTGATGAATTCGGCATTAAAATTTTTTATTTTTGCGACTTTGTCCAACTGAGCCATCGCGTTTTGAAATGGATTTTGCATATTTTTTATTAAAATATCTTATTGTACTATTTATAATGTAAATTTGCTATAAAATTTTTTAATTAGTAAATTTTTGTAAGATTTCAAGGTCTTCTCTTGAATTGGCTCCTATGGATTCATCAGGTTCTATTTTTATTGTTTCTATTTTTTCTTTTTCGTCATAAGCGATATAAAAAAGACTTGTTAAATAAAATTCATTTTTTGCATTATTATTTTTTATTTTTGGAAGATTTTTCCAAAGCCATTTGGCGTCAAAAACATAACAACAAGCGGTATTTATTTCTCTTATTTTTTTTTCTTTCTCATTTGCATCTTTATACTCGCGAATGCCTACAACTTTCCCGCCTTGACTCCCGCCAGGCGAGGCAGGCCCGTTTTTCCTTAATATTCTTCCTAGAGGAATAAAATATTTTCGCCAATCTAAAAAATCAGGGATTTCCGTGGTTGTAAAGGTTATTTTTGCTTTTGAAATTTTATGTTTTTTTAAAGCTCTTTTTATAGTTTCCGCTTTGACAAAAGGCTGGTCACCGGACAATACTACGATTTCATCAGCTCCTTTACAATAATCTTTTGCGCAAAATACTGCGTGCCCGGTGCCGAGTTGTTCTTTCTGCAGGGCATAAATGCAAGAATTTCCGAGCGCGCCTTTTACTAATTCCGCCTTATACCCAACTATCGCAATAGGCTTGTCGTCATAAACTTTGGAAATTGTTTCCAATAAATGTTTTATCATTGGCTTGCCACCGAGAGGAGCTAAAACCTTTGGTAAGTCACTATCCATTCTGGTACCTTTTCCGGCAGCCAAAATTAAAAATTTTATTTTTTTATTATCCATCCCGTTAGAAGTAGGAAATCTTTAGATTTCCGTAGTTAACCAACTAATAATGACTATATATAACCAATTTATTATTACATTTCCCGTAACTTTAATTAACTGGGAGACTTCTAACGGGACATGTGTTTCTCGATTATACACTAAAAATATACACTTGGCACACACAACATTCAAAGCCCCACTTTCTTTTTTTATTGCTTGTATTACAATAATGATATTAAGGAAAAATAAAAGTCGATTTTATAAAACAACTTAATGTATAAATTTTATGGCAAAAGATAATTCAATTGGCAAAGTAACGCATTGGTATGACAAAATTAGCGTAGCTGTGGTTAAGCTCAATAAAGAACTTAAAGTCGGCGATAAGATAAAAATTAAACATGGTGACAAAGAATTAGAGGAAACAGTCACTTCTATGGAGTTGGACCATAAGCCGGTTAAGTCGGGAAAAAAAGGACAAGAGATAGCAATAAAGCTTTCACAGAAAGCAGGGGATGGCTGGGTGGTTTTTTTGGGGGAATAAGTAATTAAAAACTTCTTGTGGGGTGATGGGGGTTGGGGGAAGACTTTTAGTTATTTAACATTTTTTATTTTGGTAATTTGTTAATTATTATTTTTCTACGGACGTCCAACGTCCGAACATTGAACGCTTCGCGTGCAAAGTTTATGTGAGCCACAATAATTTGCTTTCCGTCGAAAGTAAATTTTCCAGCCCCGGACTCAGTTACAGAGAACCGCGAGTACGCTTTCGGTCAGGGATATTTTTTATATCGTCATATAAAAAATTCCACGACCCTGACTCGCTTATTTTTTGTGTTCAAAAAATTATAGCTTCGTCTTTCGATTCTCTGACGCAAGCAAAGTAGTTTGCTTGCTTAGGGTCACTGCACAAAAAAGGCACTCGTAAAGAGTGCTCAGTTTTGTCGCAGTGACCCTACAGAGAATCGAACTCTGATTACCGCCTTGAAAAGGCGATGTCCTAACCGTTAGACGATAGGGCCAATCCATTTATATTATATTATTTTTGAAAAAATCGCAAAAAATGTTAGATTAAATAAATATGGAGGGTTGGCAGAATGGTAATGCACCGGTTTCGAAAACCGGCGGGCGCAAGCCCTTATAGGTTCAAGTCCTATACCCTCCGCAACCTTGATATTTATCAAGGGAGGACGGACTTGAAAGACGGAAGCCGATGGATTAATTTAATAAAAAATTTGCAAAATTTTATTTATGTCTTATAATTCTCAGTAATATGAAAAATATGGAAATGCCTCAAAAACCAAAAAACCAAGATCAATTTGAAATTAATTTTAATCAGCCAGAACAAGTAGATTTAAGAGGCAGAAACAAGAAAGAGATTATGAAACAATGCGGACTTGCAAACGAAAGCTTGCTTTCGTTTAATTCTGAGAGTAAAAAATGGGAGATAGAACATATGCCGGCTGAAAAATGGAAGAAAAAAATGGATAAATTATATGAAAAAACCCCGGATGATTTTATAAAAGGGAGATGATAAATTTATCTAGCGTTTAAATTTAAATAAATATCTTCCAGAGCTTTTACCGCATCACCAGCCGCGATGTTATTTTGGTGGTAGAGAATATTAGTGCAGTCGCCGGCGGCCCAAATGCCAGCAATTTCTGTTTTGCCAGTCCACGGGTCTATTTTAATTCTGCCTATTTTATCAAGTGGCACAATATCTTTTACAAATTCAGTATTGGGTATTTGCCCAATTTCAACAAAAATTCCGGATACCTTTAATTCCTTTAATTCTCCAGTTTTTAGGTCTTTATAAGTTATTCCTTCTACAAATTTATCGCCCAATACTTCCAGAAGCTCTATATTTTTAATAGCTTTCATTTTTGGATTTTTTAAAAGTTTTTCCATAGTAATCTCATCAGCTTTAAATGAATTGCTTCGATTAAACAATGTTACAGAATTACAATAGGCGAGAAGCTGTGAAGCGCTTTCAAAGGCGGCATTGCCTCCGCCAATAACTGCAACATCAGCTCCAGTAAACATTGGTCCATCGCAAGTGGCGCAATAGGTAAGTCCTTTATGTTCTAATTTATCGGCATTTTTTATTTCTAATTTTCTACGCTTGCTTCCGGTTGTTATTAAAATAGTTTTTGTTTCATATTCTTCGCCTGATTCTGTTTTTAATTTGAAAATGTCGCCATTTTTTGAAACATTGCTAACTCTCAATCCTTCTTTTACTTCAAACTTATCGCTGACATTGGCTAAAACATGATTTCTAAAATCTTCTGCCAGTTTGGCGCCGGATATTTCAACTGTGCCAATCCAGTTGTGAATTTTATCAGACACGATAGATTGACCTCCGAATTCATCGGTCAGAAAAAGAGTGTTTAGGCGCTTGCGGGCGGCATAGATGGCTCCAGCCGTACCAGCGGGTCCTCCGCCAATGATTATTAAATCGTATATCATATAATTATTTTTTGTTTCTCCTCAAAAAAGCTGGAACAGCGCTCCAATCATCGGCTTCGTCATCTACGATTATTTCTTCTACTATTTCAGGTTTCTTATCTGATTTTTTAAGAAAATCATCAGTATTTTTATTATTTGTATTTTGAAAACTATTATGAATTTCTTTTTTAACAATTAAAATATTTTCTTCTTTAAGCGCCGGCTGAGAATTTAAGACAGAAGTTCCAGTAAAAAGACTTTTTCGTGGCATATCGGTCGGGAAGCCGGTAGCGATAACGGTAACTTTAATTTCACCCTTTTTTGTTTTATCGTCATAAATAGTTCCGAAGATTACTCTGGCATCTTTGTCAATTGATTCAGTAATTATTTTTGCGGCCTCCTGAATTTCGTGGATTGTTATGTCATCTCCGCCGGAAATCGCGAAAAGCACCCCTCTGGCGCCGTTGATTGAAACTTCCAGAAGAGGGGAATTAATAGCCATCAAAGCGGCTTTTTCAGCTCGATTTTCACCTGAAGCAGAACCTATACCCATCAGCGCAGAACCAGCGTCTAACATAACAGCCTTAATATCCGCAAAATCAACATTTATAATGCCTGGAGTGGTAATAAGGTCAGAAATACCTTCTACTGCTTGTCTTAAAACGTTATCACAGGTTGCAAAAGCGCTTTTAAAATTAGTGTTTTTATCGGAAATCTGAAGCAATTTATCATTTGGAATGACAATAATAGCATCTACTTCTTTAGCCAGTTCTTCTAATCCTTTTTCCGCGATTTTCATGCGATTACTGCCTTCAAAGAAAAATGGCTTAGTCACAACAGCCACGGTTAAGATGCCTTGTTCTTTGGCTGCGCGAGCAACAATCGGAGCCGCGCCAGTACCTGTGCCTCCACCGAGTCCGCAAGCAATAAACACCATATCTGAACCTTTTATAACATCTTGAATTTCTGCTTTAGTTTCTTCGGCGGCTTTTCTGCCAATTTCCGGATTCATTCCGGCGCCCAAACCTTTGGTCAGATTTTTTCCGATGTGAATTTTTTTCTCGGCTTGTGAATGATGCAAGTCTTGAGTATCAGTATTGATGCAAACAAATTCTACGCCTTTTACTTTAGCTCCAATCATATGGTTCAGCGCATTCTTGCCAGACCCCCCAATTCCGATGACTTTGATGCGAGCGAATGTCTCTATTTCTTGATTTACTTTTGGCATATGTTTTTCTTGTTTGTTAATAAATAATTGATTATGTGTCTATAATAGCAGAAAATAAAAAAAAGCAAAGTTTTTGCTTTTTTATCTTATTTTTACTAAAAACTAAAAACTAGAACCCAGCATCTAATTTAAGGCATTAGTTGTTTTAACATTGATTTTAATACATTTTTTAGGTCTTTGAAGAAATTGGAAAAAGAACTTTCTGTATAACCTTTTATATTTTTACTGGAGGTTACAAGACCCAGGGCGACATACCAAGAAGGGTCGCGAAGCTTGGTTTTTATATTTCCAAAAATTTCAGTTGTGCCGATTTTTGACGGTAATTTGAGAAAAGTTTTTGATAAATCATCAAGTCTGGAAGTATTGGCGCCTCCGCCAATGAACACAACGCCAGCCGGCAAAAGTTCGCTTCTTTTTATTTTTTTTAAATGATTTTCAATTAATTCAAAAATATCCGAAAGACGCGCTTCAACAATTTCTTCTAATTTTTTCTTTGAATACTCTTCTCCGTTATTTTCTATTTTAAAACTTTCGGCTTTTTCGAGAGGTATTTTAAGTCCAAGCGCAATGTCATTTGTAATATCTGAAGAACCAATAGAAAATGTGTGAAGTGAAATAAGCGATTCATTTTCAAATATTCCCAGAGATACAGTTTCAGCTCCGATGTCAATTAAAGCTGTTCCAACCATCTTTTGCCTGGCTGACAGGGCAATAGAACTACCGGCTAAAGTAGAAGCTATTACGTCTATGGGTTCCACTCCGGTTTCTGTTACTACTTCCATTAAATCCTCCCAATGTTTAATGGAGCTGGTTATAAAAATAGCTTTTATTTCAAGTTTATTTCCATGCATTCCCTCAGGGCGACCCAAGACCTCTTTGCCATCTAATCTAAAAGAAATAGGAGATACATAGATTATTTTCTTATTTCCCAGATTTAAATTAACCTCGCTTTCTTCTAGAGCTTTATTAACATCCAAGCTTGTTACTTCACTATCTGCCTTAGAAATAATTGCTGACCCAGAACCTATTTGAGAACGCAGGGTTGTGCCTCCGATTGAGACAAAAGCGCGTTTAATTTTTACTTCGGAAGTTTTTTTGGCCATAGCTAAAGCATTTTTTAAAGAGGATACTGCGTCAGAGATATGAATGACATATCCATGTCTCATGCCTTTTGTTTCGCTTTCACCTACGCCAATAATCTTAGGATTTTTTTCTCCTTTCAAAAATTCTCCAACCACCACGCGCGTAGTCAGAGTTCCAATATCAATGCCGACCGAAATATTTCTGATCATCCCAGTACTAAAATTTTACTTATTAATACTTATCATTATATCAC
>JBBTUS010000008.1:40157-51056 GCA_038063635.1 Patescibacteria group bacterium
TTTCTGATCATCCCAGTACTAAAATTTTACTTATTAATACTTATCATTATATCACTTAATCAAAAATTTAGGCGAAGCCGTTACGGGACAAGTATTTTTTTTCCAGTTTTTCCATCTTTTTACCATGTTCAAGTCCTTTTAAATGATTATATAGTTTATTTGATTTTTTAGACTTTAATAAGTTATAATCTATTTATGAACAGGGCAGTCTTACAAAAAGAATTTAATAAAGATGAGATTGATATCTTGAAAAACGATACAAAAACTTTATCCTCGTTTTTTGATACAAAAAATGACGGTTCCGTTGTCTATGTTTTAGAAAATTTGGGTAGGTTAGAAAATGGTGATAGTAAAGATCCGTTATTAAAATTACTAAATAATAAAAATGAAAATATAAGATTACTTGCAATTAAAAATCTTGCAAAAATCGGTGATGTATCTCTTCTTGAAGTGTTTCTTAAATTTGCGCAACAAGATGAAAGTACAGAAGTAAGAAGAGAATCTGTATCTGCAATTGGAAGATTAAGAAATGAAAAGGCAATATCTATTTTAATCAAATTTTTATCAGATAGAGATCCAAAGGTTACAATGCAAGCAATCAGAGGTTTACTTATTTTTTCAAAAAATAATCTTGTAAAACAAGAGTTAAAAAAATTAATTAGTCATCCGAATGAGTTAATAAAAGAGGTAATTAATAAAGAAATAAATGGAGTTAATTATAGTTCAAATAGTAAGGAAAAACATGATGAATTTCCAAGTTATTTAAAAAATTTAATCGTTCAAGGTGATGTTGTTGAAACATTGAGTCATGTGCCAGATGAATCAGTTCACCTAACTTTTACTTCTCCTCCTTATTATAATGCTAGAGATTATTCTATATATCAAAGTTATGAAGAGTATTTAAAATTTTTAGAAAAAGTATTTAAGGAAGTTCATCGAGTTACTAAAGAAGGTAGATTTTTCGTGCTAAATACGTCTCCTATTATTATTCCCAGAATAAGTCGTGCTCACTCAAGTAAAAGATATCCAATTCCATATGATATTCATCCAATTTTAGTAAAAATGGGGTGGGAGTTTATTGACGATATTGTATGGGTAAAACCAGAAGCAAGTGTTAAAAATAGAAATGCAGGTTTTTTACAACACAGAAAGCCACTAGGATATAAACCAAACGCTGTTTCAGAAATGATAATGGTTTATAGAAAGAAGACCGATAAATTAATTGATTGGAACATAAAACAGTATAGTTGGGATAAAGTTAAAAAAAGTAAAGTTGCAGATAAATATGAAACAACAAATATTTGGCATATCGGTCCAACTTTTGATAAAGTTCATAGTGCGGTTTTTCCAATTGAGTTGTGTAATAGGGTAATTAAATATTATTCTTTCGTTGATGATTTAATTTTTGACCCATTTGCAGGAAGTGGAACATTAGGACTTGCAGCAATTAATTTAGATAGACACTTCTTTCTAGCAGAAAAAGAGCCAAAATATGTTGACAGGATGAAAGATGATTTAATTAGGGGTAACAGTCTATTTAGTTCAAAAAAGAATCAACCTAATTTTGTAGATATTAAAAATTTTATTTTATTAACCAAAGAAAAAATATGACATTAACAGAAGAAGTAGCAAAAAATATTATAAAGAAACTCTTAAAAGGTGAAGACTATAGGATTGAAATTATAACTTTAATTAATGCAGAGTTTCTACAATTTGCAATTGATTTCTTTAAAAAAATTATTGATGCAAAATTGAATAATAAGGATGTTACAGTTGATTGGTATAAACAAGCATTTCTTAATAATCAATTACCAAAAGGAGAGATTGCTATAAATTCAGGATTAAATATGAAAACCATAGGTAATATGTTTAACTCAACATCAAGACAGATAGTAATTGATGCTTCTAATGAACATTATGATACACTTTATAATTCAATTAAAAATTTAGTTGAAAAGGAAAATGAATTAGAGTTAACACTTACTTTAAAATTCCAAGGTATAAGTGTTGATTTAAATGTTAGTGAAAGTTTAATAGTTATTAATACTCTTGCTGTTCAAAGAGCTGCACTAAGGGGAGGATTATGGAGTACAGCAGGAAAAAGAGTTGAAAAACCATTAATGCAGACTTTATGTAAACTTTACGGAGTTGTAGAAAAAAATTATAAAATACGTCTTATAAATAAACAAATTGGTGAAGAAACTTTTTTGAGGGAAATTGACTTTTATTTATGTAATAAAGGAATAAATTATAAATGTGAAGTTAAGCTAATGGGTAAAGGAAATCCAGAAAGTGCTGATGCTGTTATAGCAAGAGATAGCAGGGTTTTTATAGCAGACAAGCTCTCAAATACAAATAAAAAACAACTAAATAGTCGAAAAGTAGAGTGGGTAGAACTTAGAAGTGAAGATGGTTTTAAGAGGTTTGAGACTGTTTTAGAAAATTTAAAAATTCCCCATACGAAATTACTGGTTAATTTTAACAAAAAACTAGATAGTATTTTAAAAGAAATTTTTCAGTAATTAATTAATTTTAAATTTTTTACAATAAAAATTTTCCAGTTTTTCCATCTTTTTACCATGTTCAAGTCCTTTTAAATGAAGCATTCCGTGAATAACTAAAAATCCCAATAATTCCCGAAAATTCTTGTTAAACCCGCCCGAACGACTGTTCAGTCGGGCGGGTTTTTTTGTTTCTCTTTTTATCACCGCTGGGCAAATAAGCATTTCTCCTTCAGTTTTAGATAAAAAGAAAGACAAGATATTTGTTGATTTATCTTTATTTCTATATGTTTTATTAATTTCTCTCATTTTCTTTTCACCGATAAAAGCCAGTGAAAAAGAATACTTTTTTCCTAATATATCATTTTTGAACATAACAAAAGGCAAGCTAGGAAGCTTGCCTTTTGTTATGTTCACAACAGAAAAATTATTTTCCATATTATTTTATTTTTCCTAATTTTCGAAGTTTTTCTATTTCCTTTCTTCGGCCCATGCGCTTTAAAGCGCTCTTTTTTGTTTTTAATTTTGACTCTTTTCTTTCATTATAACGAGAACCTTTTACTTTTTGAATTATTCCGGATTCTTGAATTTTGCGGGAAAAACGGCGCAATACGCTTGCGTTGTTTTCGTTTGGATTTTTTCTGACTTCAATTATTGTCTTTACCATCCCATTAAAAATTTTAAATTAATAAACATTTCATATACCAGAACATGTCCGTTGAATTTTTAACGGGACAAGTACAACCTATAGATTATCATAAAAAAAATATTTTGCAAGTGTGCGGGCAAATTTTAGTATTTACTTTTTTGTTTAAAATGCTATTATTTTGTTATATAAGCCTTGTTGAAGAAAAATCACGGGGTTGGTGCTTTAATTGTTTAAATAAATTTTCCCCGCCATGGCGGGACAAGAAAAAAAATGAAACAAGAAGGAAATTATATAACTGAAGAAAAAAAAACAGCGCTGGAAATCGAATTAAAAGATTTAAAAGGTTCAAAACGAAAAGAAATTTTGGTTGCTTTAGAGTACGCAAAATCCTTAGGGGATCTTTCAGAAAACGCTGAATATCATCAAATCCGCGAAGACCAGGGAAATCTTGAAGCGCGCATCAAAAGAATAGAACAAATATTGGAATCATCACAAGTCGTTGCGGGTAGCGGAGGAGAAATTATTGAAATTGGTTCAAAAGTTGTGGTTCAAAAAGTTCCGACGTCCAAAGGGGTCGGAACGCCGACTGAAAACGCCGATGAAGAAAAGACTTATCAAATAGTAGGCGCCGAAGAGGCCGATATGGCGCTGGGAAAAGTTTCAAACAGGTCGCCATTCGGCGAAGCGCTTTTTGGAAGGAAAAAAGGGGAAACAGTTTCTTTTCAAACGCCTAAGGGCAAGGTTAATTATAAAATCATAAACGTATCTTGATTTTTTAAAATGTCAACGATTGACGAAATTAGAGATATTAGAATTAAAAAATTAGAACTCTTAAAAAAGAGAGGGATTAATCCGTATCCGGCAGAGTCAAAAAGGGAACTCACTTTAAAAGAAACTATTGATAAATTTGATAGTTTGGAAAAATCGGGCGGAGTGAAATGGATTTCCGGACGCATTATGTCTATTCGCGGGCAAGGCGCAATTATATTTATAACTTTAAATGATGGAACAGCGCTATTTCAGGGATTAATTAAAAAGGATTCCATTGGTGACGAAAAAATTGATTTCTTCAATGAAGTAGTTGATATCGGAGACTTTATAGAAATACAAGGCAATTTTTTTATTACAAAAAGGGGAGAGAAAACAATGGAAGTGAAAGATTGGAGAATGCTTTCAAAAAGCTTGCGTCCACTTCCGGAAAAATGGCATGGCTTGCAGGATGTAGAGGAAAGATTTAGAAAACGATATTTGGATATTTTAATGGACGAAGAGATAAAAAATATTCTTTTAAAAAAGACAAAATTTTGGGATACTGCCAGAAATTTTATGAAAGAACAAGGATTTTTGGAAGTTGAAACTCCAAGCCTTGAAGTAACAACAGGAGGAGCTGAAGCTACTCCTTTTAAAACATTTAATGAAGATTCCAAGCTCCCATTATTTCTTCGTATTTCAATAGGAGAACTTTGGCAAAAACGCCTAATGGCTGCCGGTTTTAACAAAACTTTTGAAATAGGCAGAGCTTATCGAAATGAAGGCACAGACGCAAATCACTTGCAGGAATTTACTAATTTAGAGTTTTATTGGGCGTATGCAAATTATAAAGACGGAATGGAACTTGTTGAAAAATTATATAAAAAAATTGCGCTAGATGTTTTTGGAAAAACTGATTTTGAAACACGCGGACATAAGTTTGATTTAGGCAATAAATGGGAAAAGATTGATTATCAAGATACAATAAAAAAAGAAACAAATATAGACGTGCTTGATACGACAGAAGAAGAAGTAAAAAAGAAATTAGATGAATTAAAAATGATTTATGATGGTACCACGATGGAACGGCTTGTGGATACTCTTTGGAAATATTGCCGAAGAAAAATTTCCGGTCCAGTGTTTTTGACAGGGCATCCCAAACTTGTTTCACCACTTTCAAAATCAATGGAAAAAGATTCAAAACTTACGGAACGATTTCAAGTAATTATTGCGGGCGCCGAAGTAGGTAATGGATTTTCAGAATTAAATGACCCGCTTGATCAAGCGGAGAGATTTGAAATGCAACAAGAACTTTTAAAGGCAGGGAATAAAGAAGCAATGATGCCAGACATGGAATTTGTAGAAATGCTTGAGTATGGTATGCCCCCGACTTGCGGTTTTGGTTTTGGAGAATTACTTTTTGCTTTTCTTGTTGATAAACCAATTCGTGAGACACAATTGTTTCCTCTAATGAAACCAAAAGAATAAAGCAAATAAAAAAAGCCATCTCAAAAAATTTTATAGAGATGGCTTTGCTCTTTTTTATCCTAAGACCCATTATTTAATGTGGCCTTTAACTCCTCCTTCGTCATTCCTTTATTAAGAAAGGCCTCGCAAAAAATCTTGATGGGTTAAAGAAACATCTGAATCTTTAACCGATTTTTGCTTATTCTACAGGATATAGCAGTTGTATTTTTAATAACAACAACTATTAAAGAACTAAACTAGTTTGATAATAGAACAACTTAACTAATAAGTCAATTATTGAAATCTTTAGTTATCCACAGGCAGGGCTTGGCGTTATTTTTATATGAGAATATAATGTTAATCAGGTGGGAAAAAGTGGGAAACCTGTGCATAACTAATTTTTTAAAAAAATTTATGTTAATCGGAGAATATATACATACAATAGATGAGAAAAACAGAGTTTCTTTGCCAGTTAAATTCCGTAAAGAACTCGGTAAAAAAATTATTATCACACCAGGTCTCGATCAGTGTCTTTTTATTTTTACAATGAAAGAATGGGCAAAAGTTTCTAAAAGACTTTCTGATTCAGATTCCGATTTGTCATTTCTGAAAGCTGATAAAAGAAGTTTCAATCGATTTATGTTCGGACGCGCGGCTGAGGTGGAAATAGACACTATCGGAAGAATTTTAATTCCTGATTTTTTAAAAGAAAGAATAAAACTTGAAGATAAGGCGGCAATAGTTGGAATTGAAGATAGAGTAGAAATTTGGAATGACAAGACTTGGTTGCAATATCGGGATGTTGTAGAAAAACAAGCGGATCAATTAGCAGAAAAGTTATGAAAGAAAGCATACACAAGACAGTTCTTTTAAATGAAACAATAGATGGTTTGAATTTATCCATAGGCAAGGCCTCTGAAGAAAAAATTATTCTGGATGCAACCTTTGGGGGCGGAGGACACAGTAAAGAAATTTTAAGAAGATATCCGAACGTAAAAATAATTGCCCTAGATCAAGATAAAAGTGTTTCTAAGAATTTAGTGGATTCCCGAATTTTCTTTGTAAATGCAAATTTTAGGGATATGGATAGCCAAGAAATTTTTAAAAATTTTTGCGCCTTCGCCCTCGGAGACATAAGGCAGGGGACCCACGACGCTTTAAATTTTCAAAATTTCCCCGGCTTTGATGCAATTATTTTTGATTTAGGTTTAAGTTCTGACCAATTAGAGAATTCCGGGCGAGGATTTTCTTTTATGAAAAATGAGCCTTTGCTCATGACGATGAAAGAAAGTCCGGAAGAAAGCGATATAACCGCGCAAGATATCATAAGCACATGGGAAGAAAAGAATTTAGCGGATATTATTTACGGCTATGGAGAAGAAAGATTTTCCAGACGGATTGCCAAAGGAATCGCTGAGGCTAGAAAAAAAGCAAAAATTACAACAACCTTTGAATTAGTGAAGATTATTGAAAACTCGGTTCCGGCAAATTATAAAAGGGGAAGATTGCATTTTGCTACCAAAACTTTTCAAGCTTTGCGCATCGCTGTTAATGATGAATTGAGAACATTGCAAACCGGACTTGAAAAAGGATTAAAAATTTTAAAAAGCGGTGGAAAAATGTCGGTCATATCTTTTCATAGCTTGGAAGATAGAATAGTGAAAAAATTTTTTAAATTAAAACAAAGTGGAGGAAAAATAAAATTGATAAACAAGAAACCGATTACACCAAGCAGAGAAGAATTAATATCAAACAATAGATCACGAAGCGCAAAGTTAAGAATTTTAGAAAAAATATAAATAATATGAAAGCATTAGCAATAAAAATAAATACATACAAAACAGGTGTAAATATAGTAGATAATAATAATCTAAAAAGAAGGATTTTAAGTATTATGCTTGTAATTTTTGGAGCACTTACCCTTTGCTATGTTATATTTTTGGGAAATACTGTTTTTAATATTGTAGAACGCACATCCCTTTCAAAAGAGTCGCGAATTCTTTCCAATGAAGTTGGAAAACTAGAATTAGAATATATTTCAATATCAAATAAGGTTAATCTTTCTCTTGCTACATCTTTGGGTTTCAAAGAAAGCAAGGAAAAACAATACACAACACGTAAATCTCTAGTGTATATACCCCTCGGCAGTAGACCTACGGGCGATGCTACAAAAGAGTCTCTTGACAATATAAAACTTGCAAAAAATGAACTTTAAATTTTTTTCAAGAATTAGAATAGTATCTTTTCTTATTATTTTTTTTGCATTAATTTTTATTTCCAAGCTTTTTCTGGTGCAAGTCGTTCATAGCAATTCTTATTCAGAAACAGCCAATCGTCAATATTCAACTCCTGCTTCCGATATTTTTGAAAGAGGCTCTATTTTTTTTAGCAGTAAAAATGGGGAACTTGTTTCAGCGGCTACGCAAACGCTCGGATATAAGATGGCAATGAATCCAAGCAAGATTGTTGATGTTCTGGATTCTTACAATAAATTATCTCAAATAACTTCCCTTGATTTTGACGCTTTTTTATCAAAGACGCAAAAAATAACCGATTCGTATGAAGAAATCGCGCATAAATTATCCAAAGAACAAGCTGACAACATATCTTTATTAAAAATTCCCGGAATTTCTATTTATAAAGAAAAATGGCGTTTTTATCCCGGAGAAAACCTTGCTTCGCATACGCTTGGCCTTGTTGGATATAAAGGAGATGAACTGGCTGGGCGATATGGGCTGGAAAGATTTTATGACGGCATTCTTTCTAGAAATGAAGACAGTCCATATATAAATTTTTTTGCCGAAGTATTTTCAAATATCAATGATTCTTTATTTAATGATAATGAAGAGAGCGGAAATATTATTACAACCATAGAACCGGCAGTCCAAGGACTGCTTGAAACAAAATTAAATGATGTAAGTCAAATGTATCAAACTGATTCCATTGGCGGGATAATTATGAATCCTATTGATGGCTCTATTTACGCTCTGGCTGTAAAACCGGATTTTAACCCGAATGATTTTTCTAAAAATACAAATGTTGCTGTTTTTTCCGACCCATTAGTTGAAAATGTTTTTGAATTTGGGTCCATAGTAAAACCGCTAGTTATGGCAGGAGCAATAGATGCGGGAGTTGTAACTGCCGACACTGCCTATAATGACAAAGGTTCGGTAATTATTGAAAAAAAAGAAATATTCAATTTCGACAAAAAAGCCCGCGGTCCTAATACTTCAATGCAAGAAGTTTTAAATCAATCGCTTAATACGGGAATGGTTTTTGTCTATCAAAAGTTAGGCAAAGAAAAAATGCGGGATTATTTGCTTTCCTATGGCCTCAAAGATAAAACCGGAATTGATTTGCCAAATGAAACAAGCGGTTTAGTTGAAAATTTAAATAGTCCGCGTGAATTGGAGTATGCTAATGCTTCTTTTGGTCAAGGAATAGCTATGACTCCGGTTGAAATGGTGCGAGCTCTGGCATCGCTTGCCAATGGCGGTAATTTAATAGTGCCGCATATTGTAAAAACAATAAAATATGAAAATGGCGCTCTGAAAGAAATTACCTATCCTGCGGTTCGCGCTAAAATAAAAGAATCAACCAGCGAAGAAATAACTCGGATGCTGGTAAATGTCATGGATAAATCTCTAAAAGCCGGACTGGCAAAATTCAAGCATTATAGCGTGGCAGTAAAAACCGGCACTGCGCAAGTTGCCAATCAAAACGGAGGAGGTTATTATGAAGACAGATATACGCATTCTTTTTTTGGATATTTTCCAGCCTATGATCCAAAATTTATAGTTTTTCTTTATGCTGTAAATCCTAAAAATGTGCCTTATGCTTCGCAAACTTGGACTGATTCGTTTTTAGAAATAACAAAATTTTTGATAAATTATTATGAAATTCCGCCAGATAGGTGAAAATTAATGAACGAAGTGAATATAATTTTCCCTACCCAGCACATAACTTTTTATTTAACTTTTAAAAAGTGTCTGTTTATTAAAATCAATAAAAGAAATTATTATAATAATATGAACAATGTAGAGTTATGTGCTGGGTAATGATTTTAATGCTCACTTCATTCGTTTAAAATCAATTATGAAAACGACTTTTAAAAAAATAGTGACATACATATTGCGTATTGAATCAAGACTCGTACTTTGGAAATATAAACCAAAGATTGTAGCCATTACCGGTTCTGTTGGTAAAACTTCCACAAAAGATGCAGTCTACGCTGTATTTTCCGAGATTACCTATGTTCGTAAAAGTGAAAAAAGTTTTAATAGCGAGTTGGGCTTGCCCTTGACTATTTTAGGATGCCCAAATGGATGGAATAATCCATATATTTGGCTTAAAAATGTTTTAAGCGGATTATGGCTTTTTATATGGCCTCATAAATATCCCAAATGGCTTGTGTTAGAGGTTGGAATAGGAAAACCGAACGACATGCGAAAAACCGCTTCTTGGCTTAAAACGGATGCAGTGATAATAACAGCAATAGGAGAAATGCCAGTTCATATTGAATTTTTTGATTCGCGAAAACATCTGATAGAGGAGAAAAGTGAATTAATTAAAACATTAAAAAAAGATGGACTTTTAATATTGAATGCAGACGATGAAACTGTGTTGGAAATGAAATTAAAGACAAAAAATCTGGTTATAACTTATGGATTTAAAGAAGGAGCGGATATAATAGGGTCCGGTGATGCTATTTTTTATAATGATGCGGGCGAGCCTCAGGGAATAATTTTTAGAGTAGATGAAAGCGGCAAGAGCTTGCCGGTTGTTATAGAAGGAGTATTCGGCAGAAATCATGTTTATGCATCTTTGGCGACACTGGCGCTTGCTTTCGGTTTGAAACTTAATATGATTCAGGCCGTAAATATTTTAAAAAATTATGAAATTCCACCGGGACGAATGCGATTATTAAAGGGAATAAATGATTCAACCATAATAGATGATACTTACAATTCTTCTCCATTTGCTTGTGAAACAGGGCTTAAAACTTTAGGAGAAATCAAACTTAAAGGGAGAAAAATTGCGGTTTTAGGCGATATGCTTGAACTAGGCCGTTATACCAAAGAAGCTCATGAAAATATTGGAAAAATTGCAAAAGAAAATTGCGATTTTCTGATTGTTGTCGGACCTAGGTCTCAAGCCACAAAAATTGGCGCAATAGATTCCGGGATGAATTCAGAAAGTATTTTTGAATTTTCAAATTCGCGCGAAGCAGGGGAGTTTTTAAAAACTTTTATAGAAAAAAATGATGTTGTTTTTGTCAAAGGTTCGCAGGGTATGCGCATGGAACGCGCGGTTGAGGTTATATTAAAAGACCGGGAAAATAAATCAAAACTTCTTGTTAGGCAGAATAAAGAATGGATTGAAAAAGAATAGTTTTTTATTTCGACAAGCGAGGAGCGTGTGAACGAGTAATCTCGTTCACGACGTCCGAGTCGAAGTCGAAACATTGTACCCAGTTATATTTCGACAAGCGAGGAGCGTGTGAACGAGTAATCTCGTTCACGACGTCCGAGT
>JBBTUS010000008.1:51156-80293 GCA_038063635.1 Patescibacteria group bacterium
CGAAGTCGAATCAAAAGGTTTAATACCTTTTATAAGTTGTTCACAAACTTTCTTGCCAAATCTTTTCATTAGTTTTATAATAAAAGCGGTTGATTGTTCTCTCAAATCATTATTAACAATAAATAGAAATTATATTTATGGAAAAAAATAAAGAAAAAGAAATATTTCAAAAAGGAGCAGCAATAATTGAAGCGGAAAAAAGTGGCAATCCAAGCCAAAAATATCAAAGAGGTTCTATACAACAATACAACAAAGAACTTGAAAAAGGCGGAGAAAAATCTTATATTAAAGATGTGCTTGAAACAACTAAAGAACGATTGCCAGAACTAAAAAAACGAATAGAAAAAAACGAGCAGGCAACATTTTCTAAAACTCTTGAAGACACTGACCCAGAAGAATTTCACAGGCAAAAACTGGAAGAATATGACACAGAAGAGGAATTGCCAAAAGTTGTAGAAAAAACTGAAGAAAAGAAAAATAGGATTGATAAATTAAAAGATACTATTTCAAAGTTGTTTAATTGATAAAAAACCGATTAAATCATTATCCTATTGACAAAATCAAGATTAGATAGTAGTCTTTGGTTGGAATTTTAAAGTTAGAATGAGTATAAACCGAACTATTTTAGTTCATTAAAAACCAAATAAATTATGAAAACTCATGCTTTTCTTGAGTTGGCAGAAGTCCAACGGGAAACAAAAACAATGTATTGCGCGGGATTAGATCCGCATCCTTTCTCTGGCGGGCTACAGGGGAATTATGGTGTTTATTTAGAAGCTCTTAACTCAACAGACAAAAACAAAAACAAAAACCTGGTTTATTTTTTTTATAGCGACCTCGTAAGATTTGCCTTGCTTAAAGGAAATTATTATGCGCCGCCTATAAATCAAGTAAATGGTTATGTCATGCTTCTTTCTGTTGTTGAATGTTACATAACTAAAGTAATCGATATTTTGGTAAAAAAATGCAATATTCGGGTGTTCAAACCTCAGGCTGGTTTTTACGAACAATTTGGGCCGCTAGGACAAATTATGCTCTCTCGGATTAGGCAATATATAAAAAATCTGGAAAAAGAGCATGGTCGTATAATCTGCATTCTGGACTGCAAACGTGGCGATATTGCCACGACTCAAAGCGCTTATTTCCTCGGTTTGATGGGGAATTTGCTTGAAAGCTGGGGTATTGATTATACTCCATTTGATTTTGACATAATTAATGTAACTCCATGGATGGGTCTGGATGTTATGGTTATGGGAGATAAAGAAAATCCTGGATTTGGATTAAAATTAATGAAAGA
This sequence comes from Patescibacteria group bacterium, assembly GCA_038063635.1. Classification (GTDB taxonomy): domain Bacteria; phylum Patescibacteriota; class Minisyncoccia; order Phycocordibacterales; family UBA9973; genus UBA9973. The sequence goes on from JBBTUS010000008.1 coordinate 52,454, forward strand.
AGGCAAAGGTATTATTGTTGTTAACAAAAGTTCCAATCCTACCGGACCACAATATCAAGAACAGATTGTTGATGGTGGCAGTACCATACAAATGCAAAATGTTGTTGATTTATCTCTTTTGTCCCTTTATCATGATTTGGAAATTTCAGGATTGTCCACCATTGGTTTGGTTGTCGGCTCAACTCATATCTGTGAAGGGAATATTCGTAAAGTATTTCCCGGCGCCACTTTATTAGTGCCTGGTTTTGGCGCGCAAGGGGGTAAATTTACAAACATTATGCAGGAATTAATTCCGGATGGAGAATGGACTGGACAAGGAGCTATTTTTTCTTCTTCGCGCGGAACCATGTATCCATGGGAAACAAAATTTGGCGGTAGCGGCGATGTAAAAAATTTGGAAACAGATTTAATAGCGTCAATTTCCAATTTCCGCATTGCTGAAGAAGAGGCGTTTAAAGAATCGGGTTTAAAAGAAAAAGGAATCATTTATCCTTTCTAAAAACCAGTATTTTAACCAAAAAGCGAAGGATTATCCTTCGCTTTTTTTATTGAACAATTTTAAAATCTAAAAGATTTAATTTATTGTTCTGCGCAAGTGCATGGCGTATTTCCACAAACAGGGCATTTGTCTTCGTTCATATTTTTTTTAATTAACCCACGCCATCGGCGGGGCAAGCTAATAATCAAATTACGCTGATAGAAACGCTTATTAAAACGTATCTATCATACTTCTAAAGTATAAACTAAATAAATAAAAAAGAAATGAACTCAATCAAAAAATTAGCTACGGAAATTTGATTTATCGCCCAGTTTACAATCTTTCTATGAGCTCAGAAATTGACTCGGGGCTAGGTTCTTTCTGAGCTTGTTTTTCTTGAGTTTTTGGCTCATTTTCTATTTCCGTAGGGCTATAATTAGAGGGTGGTATATCATTACTTTTCACTGAAAAGTCGTTCGGTGAGCTTTCTAGGGCCTCGGGAAGTGCTTCAGTAGACTCGGAATCTATGGGTGGAATGGATGCAGGCTCGGTGGGCTCTTGGGGGCTTGGTGGAATAGAGTTTTTTGCAGAAATTGGGTTTTTTTTGTGTGTTTTCATCGGAGACCATAAATGTTTAATCTCTTCTAAAACCGATCGTCTTTTTTAATTCCTCTTTATTGATTTTACTGCCTAGATGGAGAGTCTCGGCCATATATTTATAAACTTCGGCTGGATATTTAGCTCCAAGCTGTTGGAAGGATAATAGTAAAGTCGCAGGCTCCACATTTGCAAGTATGTCTTCAATCATTGAATTTATACCTTTATCTAAAATCAACTCAACACTATCATTGAATTCCATTTTTTCCTCTATCACCGCCTCAATGAATTCCTTGAAAAATTCAATTCGCTGGCGAAGTTCATCGCTGATTTCTATTTTGGTTTTTTCTTTTTGTTTTGGCATAATTTTATTTATGATTTTCTAATATCATTTTTTATCATTCTCACAACTTCAGGAAATTTGGATATTTTAAAGTGTCCGTTTTTGCTCTCGTAAATGACAATTTTCGCCTGCTTTAATTTACTTGCATATTTTTTAGCATGAGATACAGGGACAACGTCATCATCTTTTGAAAATAACAGGTAAAGATTTCCTGCTTGCTTCTCAAGTAAGGATAGATTGGGTTTTAGTTTAAAACCACCAGCCAAACTTTCCCCAGGTAAAGTATTATCAAAAGGTGGGCAAATTAAATAGGTAGATAAGATCTTTTTAGGGAATTTATGTTCTGATAGATACTTGGCTAGAAAAATTCCACCCAGTGAACCACCCATGAGAATTACATTATTTCTTAGATATGGGATGTGTCTTTCAAAATATATTTTCCAATCCTTATATTTGGCATAATCTTGCAAAGGCATTCTAGGTCTAATTATTTCAAAATTTCTTTCTAGGGTTTTATCAAAATAATCCTCATAATACCTAACTCTTTTTTCTAAAGAAATTGGTCTAGTTTTTAGATAGTGCAAATATTCCTTTTCGTTTCTGAAAGTATTACCGCCATGAATTATAAATAATTGGGTTTTCTTTTTCATAAATTATTCTTTATTATATCTAACCTCGTCAGAAACTACCTTTCCTGCCTTAAAATCTTCGGCTAAAATTTTAGGAAGAATACGAACATTATCAGTCGGACTTACCCAGATTATTTTTGTAATCTCATGGGCATGAGAGCGAGCTAGTTTTTCAGTATCTAAATAATCTATTCCGTTTTTTACCTCAAAGAAAAATTCTACGTAGTGAAATCCTTTCTTTGCATAATCTTCCTTTGAAGTCTTCTCTTGTGTAAATACATTTACATAAAACAACCTGCCTACGTCGGGTTTTACTCCAAGTTCTTCAATCATTTCTCTAGATAAACATTCTTTTAGATCTTCTCCCCATTCTAAATGCCCGCCCGGCAATGCAACGAAAGTCTTATCGTGTGGATGCTCTACTGTCAACAATTTTTCGTTATGTAAAATAATCGCCCGGACTTTAATGATGATTTTTTTGTCTTTATCCATATATACATAGTATAGCAAATTAAAATTTACCCTTCATTTTAGAAATTACTTTTGTAACTTTAATTTTTCCATAACGTCCTCGTTCTCTAGGATTATTAAAATAATTACCGTCCAAAATATTACCGTTCTCAGAAATTCCTAGAATTGCTGTTCCATTATGATCACGCATATCGGAATCAGTACCCATTGCGGATGTTTTATTTTGATAAATATATACAAGCTCGTAGTTGCCGTTATTGTTCTTGCAAAGACTTGCAGTAAGACTATAAGAACACGAACGTTCTGTATACAAACAAACAGTAATATTGGTTAATGTTTGTTTTATCTCTATTGTTGTCTTATAGGTACCATTTTGTTCTTTCGTTTCTGAAAAACTACTCACTAATTCACCCTCGTATCTCCCGTCAATATTTGGAATGCCGAACAATTTTTTTATAGGTAGCCATTTCCAAAGATAGTTATTGAGTATCCAAAAAATAAAGAAGATTATTACAATCGCGGTTGGTGCTTCAATAAATCCCCATGAGGATAGATAGTGAAGTATGCTAGTTTCTGGTAAAGCATTAAGGTACGTATTTATTTTTGAAGATAACCAAAATGCCGGAACCGATGCCAAGAGTGAGAAGATAATATAAAACTTTGCGGTTAAAGTGTGTGTTTTCATATTTTACAGATTAAATGCCTGGTTCCAGTAATATTTTGCATTTTGAGCAGTGGGTTCTTTCAATGCCTGCAGAACCAATCCCAGAGACTGTTCCAGTTTTTGCGTAAATATTTGACGATCAGCTAAACTCCAGTTAGTCATAATATTTTCTGTGCCACAAACACTAGGAATTGCTGGGGAAAATACGTTGTGATTTTTTACTAAATCTTTTATATGATTTCCTACTATAACAAAAGAAATTGCATGGTCATTATAAAAATGCTCATTAGGATTAACGTGAACAAGTGATTCAATATGGTAAGAAGATACTGGACTTTTAGAACTAAAATGATTATTAGTCCAATTCTTAAACATACGAACAATTGGTTTATAGTTTTGTTTTGTTACAGCGTGTTTCGCAACTCCATTTTTATGATGAACTCTTGGTGAGTTTATTTTCTCTATTCCTGTTCTAAAAGAATATATAGCGATGGGGTCTTCTTTTGGGTCTGTCCCGATTTGAACTGCGGGAGTAACATCGGCTTTAAATGTGTTTGTGTTAACTTCAATACATTTATCTTTTCGAGTAACAGTCCATGTGTAAAGTCTTTGATTTTTGAGTTTCTGTTCAATTTCACTAAAAATAGTATCCCACATTATAGAACTTGAAACTGGTTGCGTTGAATGAGTACCACTGTAAGTCTGAAGACGTATAGCAACAATATCAACATCATTGATATCAGAAATAGAAGTATCATTCTTGTACGATCCTTGTAAAAAAGTGTGGTGTGTATCTCCAAGTATTTCTTGGATATGATTTTGTAAATTTGATACTTCGGTGGTTTTAGTATCAGAAATACTCTTTGTATATTTCTGAATATCACTAGTTGATATGTTGTGTGGCATATACATTTGAGTTAATTTAATAATGTGGATAACTAGAGCTTGTATACTTTCTAGTTATTTTCTATAATACTATACATGCTCACAAAAAAGCAAGTGGATATCTTAAAGTTTATAAAAACTTATAGAGAAAAAAATGGCTACGCGCCATCTCTTGAGGAAATAAAGAAAAAGTTTAAAATGGCGTCGGTCTCAACAGCTCATTACTATATTAGTAAGTTGCAAGATGCTGGTTTCTTAAACAAAGAACACAACCAGCCCCGTGGTGTTTCCACAAAAGAAGCAAAACAAACTGTTGAAATTCCCATACTTGGTGCAATAGCCGCCGGACAGCCGATTGAAGCAATAGAAATTCCAGACGAAACAATCACAATCACGAAAGACGAGATTGGACAGCAAGGAAAACACTATGCTTTGCGCGTGCAAGGTAGCAGTATGATTGATGAAGGTATCTTTGACGGCGATATAGTTGTTATACGCAAACAAGAGGTTGCAGAAAATGGACAAACTGTTGTAGCTGTAATTGACGACAATGAAGCAACCCTCAAAAAACTTTATCGCGAAAAAGGAAGATTTAGACTTCAGCCCGCAAATCCAACTTTGTTTCCAATTTATAGAGACGAAGTAGAAGTCAGAGGTGTCGTTGTTAAAATAATTCGTAATCTTGAATCACAACTTGATCAAGGACAATCCAGAAAAGAAAAATATGTCCGTAAAATCGACTACTCATGGGATTATAGAGGGGAAAAAACAAAATCATATACACACGGAATACATACTTATCCTGCTATGTTTATTCCACAAGTCGGGCGAAGATTACTAGAGACTTATAGCAAGGAAGGCGATACTATTTGTGATATTTTTTGTGGCTCTGGGACTGCCCTTGTTGAAAGTAGATTACTTGGAAGAAATGCCTACGGCATTGATCTTAATCCACTCGCTATTTTTCTTGCACATGCAAAAACAACACCAATCAATCCTCAAAAATTAACAAAAGAATATATATCATTGCTTGATAGAGTAGAAAAAATAAAAGATAATCAAATAAAAAGACCTGAATTTAACAATATAGATTTTTGGTTCAAAGATAAAGTTATAATTAAACTTGCCAAGCTAAAAAAAGCTATTAAAGAAATAAAAGACCAGTCAATTCAGAATTTCTTAATGGTTGCCTTTAGTGAAACTGTTCGCTACTCATCCAATTGTAAAAATGGTGAGTTTAAGTTAGTGCGTATTAAGGGAGAAAAACTTGAAAAACATGATCCTGATGTTATAGGAATTTTTCGTAAGCACGCAGAAAAAAATATTAAAGGAATGACTGAATTTTTCAAGGACGCTAAAAAAGATGTGTGGACAAAAATTATTTATGGAGATTCCTCAAAAGATAATGGTATAAAAGAAAAATCTATTGATTGCATTATTACTTCTCCTCCATACGGGGACAGTCGGACAACAGTTGCTTATGGTCAATTTTCTCGTCTATCTGCTCAATGGATTGATATATTTGATAATCCAAACGATGCTTCTGGTGTGGACAATGAATTGCTTGGTGGTAGAGCGACTAAAAATTTAATACACCTGTTACCATCAGATTATTTAAAGGAATCATTAGAAAAAATTGCTAAACAAGACGAAGTAAGAGCAAGAGATGTGTTGAGTTTTTATATTGGATTGAATGACTGCTTAAAACAAGCATACAAAATACTAAAACCAAAAAAATATTTTTGTCTTGTTATTGGCAATAGATTGGTTAAACAAGTTAGAATTCCAACAGATTTTATAATAGCTGAATTAGGAGAAAAAATAGGTTTTACTTGTGAAGATATCATTGTTCGGAATATTCCAGGCAAAAGAATGCCAATAAAAAATTCACCTACAAATATTGTGGGAGCTTTAGAAGAAACAATGAACAAAGAAAGTATTGTTGTTTTGAGAAAAAACTAAATAATTTTTTCAAATTTATCAAACAAATGCAAAAAATCTCGTTTATTGATTCTAAATCCAGTTCCATGATCATGGTATTTACCTTTATTTTTTCCAGTTCCGTATGACCCAATTCTTATATCTATTTTTAGCTTGTCTTTTTGAATAGATTTTTTAAATTTTTTAATATTTAGATTAGATAATAGATACGCCTCTACATAATGGAATTTTTCATTTAGTGATTTTCTTTTCCCTTTTGTTTCAGCTAATACGAGAAGAATTTTATCGGATTTTGCTTTTAAAACATCGTCAAAAATAGAAACGAGCCAATACGCCTCAATATTATTTTTATTTTTTAATATAAGTTTATTTTTTTCAAAAACAACTTGAAATAATTGTGGGTTTTTTCTAGAACCATAAATCGTTGAATGTAGACTAAATTTTTTCTCTTTATCAAGATATTTATACTTGTTAAATAAAATTCTATTAACTCCTTTGGGTTCAGGAGATTTAGTAGCAATAGTTAACATACTATCAGAGTCTATTCTTTTGGCCTTTAACTCAACATCGCCAACGTCGGGCAAGCGAAAATTATTTTCTTTAATTTCTAAAAGATCTTCTAAGGTTTTTCCAATACCATTATCGTGAAATCTATGAGTTTTTATAAAACCTTTTTTCTCTATCTCTTGAAGTTGTTTTTTAAGTTTTTTTATTGTTTTAATAGTTGTCATTTTATTTAATAAAATAATCTAATGATTTTTTATAAATTTTTGCCAAAATTGAAAGTTCGGCGACATCAACTCGTCTTTCTCCTCTTTCAATTTTGGAAACATAAGATTGTGGTTTTTTAAGTTTCTTAGCGACATCAACTTGCATCAAACCTACCTCGCTTCGTGCCTTGCGAAGTTTTTTTACGATATTTTTATACTCATTTGTATAAATTGATTTTGTCATTTATTCTAGTAGTTTATAACCTATTGCAGAATAACCCAAGATAGGTTATGCTTTATATATACCCCTCGCCCCATCGCCCATCCCAATTTCAAAAATCTTCCCGCCGAAACAAAAAAAGGATGGAAAAACGATGGGGCGAGGGCTGTTTACAGACGTTGGACGTCTGGGAATTGGAACGCTTCGCGTACATAGTTTATGTGAGCCACAATAATTTGCTTTCCGTCGAAAGCAAATTTTCCAGCCCCGGACTCAGCTATTTTTCTTACTAGAAAAATATGCTTCCGCCTTCACTTTTTGTGGCTACAAAAATATTGAATGCCTTGCGTGCAAAGTTTATGTGGTCACAAATCACTAAGTATATTACTTCGCTTCGCTCGTAATCTACGTAAGTGTTCGCGACCCCGGCTCGGCTTCCCGCAAGCTTGCGGGATAGGCCTGTGCCTTCACAAATCGCTCATAAATAAAGCAGTTTATTTACTTTGCGCGATTTGTGACCCCACCGGGAATCGAACCCGAATTTAATCCTTGAGAAGGATCCGTCCTAACCGTTAGACGATAGGGCCAATTTAACTTTTAATTCTTTTTTTCCTTTTGCTGTTTTGTAATATCTTTCAATTTTAAAAGCTTTATAAATGCTATCATAATTTTCTTTATATATCAGTATTAAAGGTTTACGATTTTTTGTTGATATGACTTTACCTTTATTATGATATTCTATTCTGCGATTTAAATTAGAGGTACAACCTATGTACAAATTTTTATCTTTTAAACTTTTTAATACATAGACTATGTGCATAATATCCTAACCATTAGCCTCGCCCGTAGGCTGGAGCCTACTGGCTACGGCCGAGGGACGATGAGGCCATTCAGAAAATATATCATTTTTTTACTAAAAATCAAAAAAAAGAAGCGTATATCTGTATTAAATAATACGCTTCTATGATGAAAAATAAAAAGCAAATTAAATCCTAACCAATTCATCCACTAATTGTGTCTGATTGGAAAGCCGAGCCACCTTGTCGTCGTATTTAAAGACCCATTTTGCTTTTGATGGAAAATCTATCTTTTCAACAACAAAAGTTTTAACAACACCTCCGGTATTATAGGACCCGGATTCACCAATTTTTTTCCCAATAAGCGTTTGTCCAAGCGCTGAATTCGCGCTTATTATGGCATGATTTTCTGGAAGCATGTGTTTGCAAACGCATACGCCGTCTATCACAACATAAAGTGGTTTGCCATCAAGTTTTATTTTTACTCCATTTCCATGGAGGCATTCATGTTTTTGCTCCCTTACTTTAATTTCCGGAAGTTTTAATTTTTTTTGGTAGTCAATAATTTTTTTCTGGACAATAGCCAGGCTTGTCATAAAAGACATCTCGTTTTCCTGAGATTCTCTTCTTGAATCACCAGCTTCATTTTTAAAACTGATAAATTCTTTCTGATTTTTTTTTAGGATGTCAAGTTGTTTTAGAACAAATTTACGTCCATTTGGCGTCAAAAAATCACCATTTGTTTCAATTTCAGAAATTTTTTTTCCCATGGTTTTTGAGTTTTAATTTTTAAATAACCAAATTGAATATATTCATGCTTATTATACATCTAATATGGGAGATTTGTCAATCTTCAATTTTTGGTTTTTCTAATTCAAGCATAGAAAGTTCTGGAGAGGTTCCAGCTATGCGAAGAATATCTTTGTCAATTTTTTTTAATTCTTTATTTGAAATATTATAGTGATTTACGACAGTACCGAGCGCGCTTCCAAGTTTCGTATGATATTCGTCATAAGATTTTAAATGTTTTCCCAAGTCTCCGACTTTTTTTATTATATCTTTGGCCGATTCTTCTATTTGCATGGCTTTTAAGCCCTGAAGGACGGTTTGCAAATATGCCAGAAATGAAGTAGGGGAGGTTATTATTACTTTATATTTTCCAGCCGCGCGTTGGATTAAATTCTCATTTTCTTCCGATACTCCCACTTTGCTGGTCAGCAGGTCGTAATAAATTGCTTCATGCGGAATAAACATAAAAGCGAAGTCGGTAGTCCCTTTTGAGGGCTGTATGTATTTTGAAGTTTCAACAATCCTATTTTTTAAATCATTCTCAAAAATTTTTTCCAGTTTTTTTCTTTCTGTTTCATCCCGTTCTTCGGCCATTTTGTTGTAATTTTCCAGTGAAAATTTTGAATCTATTGGAATGATTTTATCTTTGACAAAAACCACCGCATCCACAATCGTTTTATCCGGGAATTCATATTGCATTTGGTAACTTCCTGGCGGAAGGACATTTTTTAAAACTGTTTCCAAATAATATTCTCCTAAAATTCCGCGTTGTTTCGGATTTTTCAAAATATTTTCCAAACTTTGCAGCTGGTCGGCAAAAGAAATAACTTGCTTATTTGTTTCATCTAATCGTGTGAGTCTTTCTGTCACATCTTTTATTATTTTATTTGATTCGGAAGAATGGAATTTTAAATTTTCATTTACTTGCCTATGAGATTCGCCAAGTTTAGCATCAACAGTTTTTATCAATTCGCTTATTTGCGTCAATAATTGAATTCCAGTATCATTTTCGAGTTTCTTTTCTTTTTTCCCAAACAGAAAATAGGCAATAATACCTCCTGCTAAAACCGCAATTATAATTATTAAAGTGGTTTCCATCCCGTTAGAAATTTTAAATTAGTAAACATAATTATTATAACATACTCCTTGAATTTTTAACGAAATAAAAGGTATTAAACCTTTTATAATTTCCCCAAATAATGTTTTAATGTATAAATCCAATCTTCATCAATTTGGTCGCTTTCAACCTTTTGAGCCAGAAGCCATTCTAAGTACCCGGGGTCAACACGAGCAATTTCTTTTATTTCTTTACCGTTATGTTTTCCAAAATTAATATATTTAAAAAGTGAAGGGTGGGAAGAAATCTCTATCATTTTCGCAATTATTTCATCATTGCTAACTACTTTTTCTTGCCCGCCCTGTTTGGAGAGAATCTCCTGCAGGCGGGTCTTTAATCGTTCATATAATTTTTCTAAAACCAGGACATCTCCCATTGCATCGTGGGCTTGGGCATCTACATCAAGCTCCAGCAAATAACGCAAATATTGCAAATTATATTTTCCTATTTTTCCTTCAGGGTCTAGGTGTCTCGCCAACCTTAATGTGCAAATAAAATTTTTTGGACTGATATTCTCTTTTTTAATCATCATTAAATCAAAAAGAGCGTTATGAGCCACGACAACTTTATCTTTATCTTCAAAAATTTTCTTGATTTTAGAAAAATCGCCGCTGGCGCTAAAAGTTGGCTTGTCTTCCAGCATTTTATTTGTAATGTGATGCACAGCTGAAGCCTCTGGCGGAACTTTGATTGGTGGCTTGTAAAGACCGACAAAATTTTCATTACCGGTCTTATATGCGATTTGGCACAAGAAATCTTTTTCCGTATTGCCGGTGGTTTCTGTATCAAGAAAAATTATTTTTTGCTCTTTATTCATACTTGGTTATTTTATCATATTTTTGTTATAATATGTGCGCATTATGAAAATTCAAAAATTTTTACATCTTCGCCCTCGGAGACATTAGGACAGGGAACCCACGATGCTTAAATTTTTTAATTTTCATAATGTATAAAATATGCTACATGAACAAATAAAAAACAGCATAAAAGAAGCAATGATGACCAGAGATACCTTACGGCTTGAAACTTACCGTGGTATGCTTTCTGCTTTTACAAACGAGCTTGTTTCAAAAAATAGAAAACCAAATGAAATACTTGCAGATGAAGAAGCGTTGGTCGTCATAACTCGTCTGGCAAAACAAAGAAAGGATTCTATAGAACAATTCAAAAAAGGAAACAGGGATGATTTAGCGCAAAAAGAAGAAGCTGAGCTTTTAATTTTAGAAACTTATTTGCCAAAAATGATGGAAAAATCTGAAATAGAAAAGGTAGTTTTAGCGAAAAAAGATGAATTAGGAATTACAGATGCGACAAAAAAGGGAATATTAATGTCAATTATTATGAAAGATTTAAAAGGCAAAGCAGACGGTTCTTTAGTGAGGGAAGTCGTAGATGCCTTATTTTAATTTACCTGTCCCGTATTAAATTTTTGATTAAAACAAATGACCATTATAAATAAAAACTTAAAATTTTAATACTAGAATGCAGACCGTTAAATTTCTAACTATTTTAGTGGACCAACATCAGATATTAGCTTACATCCTGATTTTTTTAGGATTAATTTTTGAGGGAGAAATTGTCGTAATATTTGCCGGTGTTCTTTCACATTTAGGCGCATTAAATATTTGGTTTACCATCTTTTTTATTTTACTTGGAGCTTTCAGCAAGACTATTTTATTCTATTATTTGGGCACGATGATTCATAATAAATGGCATGAAATTAATTTTTTTAAATATATTGAAAGAAGAGTGCTTTATATAATGCCCCACTTTATTCAAAAGCCATTTTGGTCTATTTTTATTTCTAAATTTATAATCGGTGTAAATTATATGGTAATAATATTTTCAGGTTATAAAAAAATAAATTATAAAAAATATTTAAAAGCTGAAATCAGCGCTAATCTCATTTGGGCTCCGCTCTTGCTGTCGCTTGGATATTTTTTCAGCTATACAGCGCTTCAAGTAAGCAGAGAAATTTCGAGATTTTCTCTGGTGATACTGATTTTAATGATTTTATTTTTCCTTTTTGATAAATTAGTAGAATGGGTTTATGAGATTTTCGAAGGATTTTATAATAATAATAATAATAATAATAATTAAAATTAAAAAAATATGTTATTTTTTAAAAAAAGAAAAATATTAATTACACACTCTGGAGGATTTCACGCTGATGATTTATTCGCTACAGCAGTTTTATTGATTTTGAATAAGGGAAATGTAAAAATTATTCGCACTCGCGACCCTGAAATAATCGCTCAAGGAGATTATGTTTACGATGTTGGAGGAATTTATGACCCGGAAAAGAATAGGTTTGACCATCACCAAACAAGCGGGGCAGGCAGTAGGAAGAATGGCATAGAATATTCTTCTTTTGGTTTAGTTTGGAAAAAATTTGGAGAAAAGCTTTGTGGGTCTAAAGAAGCGATGGAAATTGTTAATAACAAACTTGCGACTCCCGTTGATGCGAACGACAATGGGATTGATTTATATAAAAGTAATTTTGAAAATATTTTTCCATACACAGTCTGTAATGTTTTGTCTATTTTTTCACCAACTGCGCTAGAAAATATGGACCAAGATATGCAATTTTTTAAAGCGCTTATTTGGGCGAAAGAAATTTTAAAAAGAGAAATTAAAAAGGCAAATGACCAAATAGAAATTATAAAAATAATTCAGAATTTTTATAAGAATAGCAATGACAAAAGATTGGTGGTAATAGATGCGCCAAAAGTTTCAAGATATGATATACAAGATGCGCTGCAAAATTTTTCAGAACCCCTTTTTGCAATCTACAGTACTGCGGATGAATGGAGAATTGTGGCTCTAAGCTCTGATTATAAGTTTTTTAAGAATAGAAAAGATTTTCCTAAGGCTTGGGCGGGACTTCGAGACCAAGAACTGCAAAATATTTCAGGAGTATCGGATGCTATTTTTTGTCACAGGAAACTTTTTTTGGTTGGTGTAAAAACCAAAGAAGGAGCGATTAAATTAGCGGAATTAGCGTTAAATTTATCATAAATATTAAAAACAAAACCCTTTAAAAACTTTATTTAATATTTATGATAATATAGGATTATTATGGCATTTATTGATGAAATAAAAATACACACAGAAGCCGGGCGCGGTGGAGACGGCGTAGTTCGTTGGCGGCAAGAAAAATTTGTTCCGAAAGGCGGACCAGCCGGAGGCGACGGCGGCCGAGGCGGTGATTTTTTTGTACTGGCGGTACGTGATGCAAATATGCTTTCAAAATATAAAGCAAAAAAACAATTTATTGCAAGCAGAGGAGAAGATGGCGGAAATAAAAGTTTGCATGGTAAAAATGGAGAAGATTTTGTTTTAGAACTGCCTATAGGGTCAGTCGTTACGAATCTTGAAACTGAAGAAGTATGGAATTTACTTGAAGAAGGGCAGAAGATTTTGCTTCTACGTGGCGGGTATGGCGGTTTTGGCAACGAACATTTTAAAAGTTCTACAAACACAACTCCACAAGAATGCAAACCCGGACAAGACGGAGAAAAAGGAGATTTTAAAATAGAGCTTGAGCTTTTTGCAGATATCGGATTAGTTGGACTTCCAAATGCCGGTAAATCCTCATTATTAAATTCTATTACTAATGCTGAAACGAAAGTGGCGGATTATGCTTTTACAACCCTAGATCCCAATTTAGGTGATTTTTATGGATATACAATTGCCGATATTCCGGGAATTATAGAAGGCGCTTCGGAAGGAAAAGGATTAGGCACTAAATTTTTACGTCATATAAAAAGGACAAAAATGCTTGCTCATTTGGTTTCTTTTGAGAACGCCAATATGATAAAAGCTTATAAAGAAATTCGCAAAGAACTTGAAGCTTATGATAAAAAAAATAAATTAGAAAATGACGGCTTATCTGAAAAAGATGAAATTATTATTCTGACTAAAACTGATGTGATAGAAGACCCTAAATTTATAACTAAAAAAGTTAAAGAATTTGAGAAACTTCCCGTCCGACTGAACAGTCGTTCGGGCGGGGGAAAAAAAGTTTTCTCACTTTCTTTATATGATGACAAGTCGATAAAAAATTTTAAAGATGAATTAATAAAAATTTTTACAAAATGAAGATATAATATAATTTATGGAGAAAAAATATTATCCGACAATTGGTTTAGAAATACACGCAGAATTAAAAACACAGACAAAGATGTTTTGCGCTTGTAAAAATAATCCTGATGAAGAAAAACCAAATATAAATATTTGTCCAGTATGCATGGCTCATCCCGGCGCATTGCCGGTAATAAATAAAAAAGCTATTGAAAACGTAATAAAAGTTGGGTTGGCTATTGGCGGAGATATTGCGGATTTTACGGAATTTGACCGCAAAAATTATTTTTATCCGGATATTCCAAAAGGTTATCAGATTTCTCAATATAAATACCCAATAGTTTCAGGCGGGCATTTGGCAGATTTTGACGTCACGCGTGTTCATTTAGAAGAAGATACGGCAAATAATAAACATAAAGAATTAATTTCCCCCAAACTGGGTTTGGGGGAAGAGGGAAAAGGGTATTCGCTAATTGATTTCAATCGCGCAGGAATACCACTGATGGAGCTGGTAACAGAACCTAAAACATTTGAAGATGATAATATTGCGGCTAAAAGTTCTTCTAATTTTGCAAAAGAACTTCAGTTGATACTTTGGTACTTAGGAGTTTCAGAAGCAAATATGGAAAAAGGTGAAATGCGCGTGGAGGCAAATATTTCCATATCAGAAGCCTCGCCCGGCTCGCCCATAGGGCTATGCCCGAGGGTAGGTCTATGGCCGAGGGATAAAAATAAATTGGGAACAAAAGTAGAAGTAAAAAATCTTAATTCTTTTAGAAACGCAGAGAAAGCGATAAAATATGAAATAGACAGAATGATAGAGCTTTCTAAAAATGGCAAAGGCGGACAAATAGTTCAAGAAACTCGCGGTTGGGATGAAAGTAAACAGCAAACTTTTTCACAAAGAAAAAAAGAATCCAGTCATGATTACAGATATTTTCCAGACCCTGATTTGCCAAAATTAAAGCTTCACGAGGCCTTTGATTTAGAAAAAATGAAAAGTGAATTGCCAGAATTGCCGGAAGCCAAAAGATTAAGATATAAAAAAGATTTTGGCATTAAAGATGAAGATATTGAAAGTTATATTAATGATCCTGACCTTGGCGCCAGATTTTCTGCTATCGCTGAAATTCTAGCAAATAAAGAAAAAATAAAAGTAGCTTCAAATTATATAACTTCTGACTATCTTGGACTTAAAAAATCCAACTTGGACATCGGATGTCCAAGTGCTGATAATTTCGCTGAATTGATTGATATGTTAAGTGAAAATAAAATTTCTTCCCGCGTGGCGAAAGATATTTTAGCGATGATTGTAAAAAAAGATGAATCTCCTCTTAAGATCGCGACTGAAAAAAACTTATTACAAAACAATGACGAAGGCAAATTAAAAGAAATAGCGCAAAAAATTATTAATACTAATCCAAAAGTTGCGGCAGATTATAAAGGCGGAAAGGAAAATAGTCTGATGTTTCTAGTTGGACAAATTATGAAGGAAACAAAGGGCGGAGTTAATCCTTTGGCAATTAAGCAAATTTTGATTGATTTATTAAGATAGCTATTGATTTTTATTTCTATATAATGATTGGCCACTTTTTTTATTTTCCTTTTATGTTTTATGTTATAATGTGGAAATGAATCCCGTTAGAAGCCGCGGTCGCAGTTTTTAACGAGATGAATAAATAAAATCATTATTTAAATTAATCTAGCAGGAATAGTTTATTTTCTAAAATAGACCGCGACCTGCTTCTAAACGGGATGAAGACATTGCGCGAATATATAAAAGAAGCGGATGAAAAAGGAATCGCTATTGGTCATTTTAATATCTCAAATTTAGAAGCATTACACGGAATTTATAACGCAGCCAAGAAATTAAATGTTCCGGTAATTATCGGTCTTTCTGAAGGCGAAGAAGAATTTATTGGTAAGAATGAAGCTGTCGCTTTAATAAAAGAAATAAGAGAAAAAGACGATTACCCGATATTTTTAAACGCTGACCATCATTATACTTTTGAGTCAGTTAGAGATGCGCTTTTAGCCGGATATGATTCAGCTATAATTGATGCGGTTAAACTGCCGCTTGAAGAAAATATTGTTCTTACAAAAAAATGCGTAGATTTTGCCCGTGAACTTTCCAAAAAAGAAAATAGAGATATTTTAATAGAAGCGGAAATCGGGTTTATTGGCACTTCATCAAAACTTTTAAACACTATTCCGGAAGATGTCGGAGAAAATACAATGACAACTCCGGAAGATGCAAAACATTTTGTGGAAATGACAGGAGTTGACCTTCTTGCCCCGTCGGTTGGCAATATTCATGGAATGGTGCGTGGAGGCAATCCTAGACTCCATCCCGAACGCGTAAAAGCCATAAGAGAAATGACAAAAATTCCATTAGTATTACATGGGGGATCTGGTTCAATGAATGAAGATTTTCTTGCTTGTATTAAAGAGGGTATTGATATTGTTCATATAAATACAGAAATTCGCGTTGCTTATCGAGATGCGGTCAAAAAATTTCTTATTGAAAATCCGGACGAAGTAGTTCCATATAAAATTTTAAAACCAGCAGTTCTGGCTATTGAAGAGATAGTCCTGGCTCGTTTAAAACTATTTAATGGAATAAAATAATTTGCTTTTTAAAAATTTTCATATATAATCTAGCCCATGTTGTCTTTAACTGCAAAAATCAGAGATCCAAAAATAGATTTAAAAAATCTAAGAAAATCAGGCGAATTACCGGCCGTTTTTTATGGCATGGGCAATAAATCTGCCGCAATTTCTGTTTCAATTATTGAATTTAAGAAAATTTGGGAAAAAGCTGGAGAATCTTCTACTATTAAGATAACTGGACCAAAAATCTCGGTTGATGTTCTTATTCATGATGTTCAAGTTGACCCAGTTACCAGTGAACCGATTCATGCAGACTTTCTGGTAATTGATATGGACAAGAAGATTAAAGTTAACATTCCTCTTGAATTTACAGGAATATCTGAAATTGTAAAAAATGGAATAGGTACTCTTGTCAAGGTTCTTCATGAAGTTGAAGTTGAAGCATTACCAAAAGATCTTCCTCATGATTTTGTGATTGATATTTCAAAATTAATTGCATTAGACAGCCTTATTTTAGTATCTGACATATCTCTTCCGCCCGGAGTTACTATGATTTCTAAAGCAAATGAAGTGGTTGCTTCTATTGTAGAACAAAAAGAAGAAAAAGAAGAAGTTGTCGTGCCAGTTGATTTATCTGCAATTGAAGTTGAAAAGAAAGGCAAGAAAGAAGAAGAGGGAGAAGAAACAACTGGAGAAGCGGTTACTGCGGAAAAAACTGAAGAAAAAGCAAAATAAATTTTTGAAAATATGTTATAATAAAAGTTATGATTAGAAAGACGGTCATAGCTTTTTTTGTTTTTATTTTACTTCTGACTTTTGGAATACCCAAGGTTTCTTTTGCTTTTGATTGCGTAAAGGATTTAAACGATAATTCTTCGTTTGACCAAAAACAATTTTGCCAAAATGAGCTTAACCAACTGCTTAGCCAAGTAGCGGTATTTGAAAGCCAATTAGCAGAGCAAGTGAAACAAACTGGCACTATAACCGGTGATGTTAATTATTTAACCAATCAAATTAATGCGCTTAAAACAAAAATAAAATCAAGAACTCTTGCCATAGCTACGCTAAAAGTTTCAATAAATGAAAAATCCAAAAAAATTAAAACCTTATCTGAAAAAATTGAAAGCGAAAAAGAATCACTCGCTCAATTGCTTCGCAATACCAACGAAGCCGATAATGAAAATTTTATTCATTTGATTTTTTCAGATAAAACGCTCTCAGGTTTTTATAGTGACTTAGAGTCATATGCTTCAATTAAGGAGGCAATAAAAAAATCGGTTGAGATTATTACCGGAATAAAAATAGAAACCGAAGTGCAAAAAGCCGATTTACAGAAAAAACAAGACGCTGAAGCGGATGCCAAGGCTGAACTTGAAAATGCGCAAAAACAAGTGACAAAAAACCAAAATGAAAAAAAAGAATTATTGACTATATCAAAACAAAAAGAAGCAGATTATAAAAAAGTCATAGCCGAAAGACAAAAACGCGTAGCAGATATAAAAGCTAGACTTTTCCAACTGGCGGGCGGAGCTGAAGCTATTCGTTTTGATATCGCATTGGCCTATGCCGAAGAAGCAAACAAGAAAACAGGAATAGACCCGGCATTTTTACTGGCAATATTAAAACAAGAAAGTAATTTAGGTTCTAATGTTGGCAGATGTTATTTGACTAATTCATCAATCGGAGAGGGCGTCAGTGTGAGTACCGGAAAAGTTTGGCCTAATCTTATGCATCCAACTCGCGATGTTCCGCCATTTTTGGAAATCACCAACAGTTTAAGATTTAACGCGTTTAAAACATTCGTGTCTTGTCCGGTGGCTGGAATAAAGGGCTATGGCGGGGCGATGGGTCCCGCGCAATTTATTCCTTCCACTTGGAAGCTTTTTGAAAAAAGAGTTTCTGTTGTTACCGGTTCAAACCCGGCTAATCCATGGCTTGCAACAGACGCGTTTATGGCTTCTGCTTTATACCTGACTGATTTAGGAGCAGTTGGCGCAAGCACAACCGCGCAAAAAAGGGCCGCTTGCAAGTATTATGGTTCTGGAGGGTCAACTTGTTCTTATGCAAGAAGCGTTATGGCTTTGAAATTAAAAATTCAAGAAGATATAGATTATTTAAAGTTATATGGAATTACAAAAGAATAGTTAATTTACGTTGCCAATAATTATAAATTGTGATAGGATGTGAATTATGAAAAAAGACATACATCCAAAATTTAACCTTAAAACCAAAGCCACTTGCGCTTGCGGAGCTGTTTTTGAAGCGGGTTCAACTATGCCTGAAATCAAAATGGAAATTTGCAGTCAATGTCATCCTTTCTTTACAGGTAATGAAAAAATAATTGATACTGCTGGACGCGTGGAACGCTTTAATAAGCGCCGCCTCGCCCATAAGGCTACGGCCGAGGGAGCCGCAGTAAAAGCTAAAAAATAAACAATTTACATAAGTTTTCAAAAGCATATTATGTAATTGTTTTATGCGCCTTATTTCTTATTTATGACATTTAAT
Organism: Patescibacteria group bacterium; assembly: GCA_038063635.1. Classification (GTDB taxonomy): domain Bacteria; phylum Patescibacteriota; class Minisyncoccia; order Phycocordibacterales; family UBA9973; genus UBA9973. The sequence goes on from JBBTUS010000008.1 coordinate 71,296, forward strand.
CTAGACGAACTTAAAAAAAATCACAAGACAAGCTATTTAGCCGGTGTTTTAGAGCATTTAGATTATGAAGAAAAAGAAGTGAGAGAAATGCTTGTAAAGGATATTACTCTAAAAGAAATGGTGGAAGGCGAATTAAAATCTATTCAAGAACAAAGAAAAATTATAGAAAAACAAATTGAAGATATTTTAGAAAACTACGAGCTTAACGCCACAAAAAAGAAAGAGTCAGAAGAAATGGCAAATGAAATAGTGCTTGAAGTTCGCGCCGGAGCGGGAGGCAATGAGGCTTCGCTTTTTGCTTGGGAACTGGCGCATATGTATGAAAAATTTTCTGAAATAAAAGGATGGGAATGGAAAACAAACTATGAATCAAAAAGCGATTTAAATGGTTATAAAGAAGCCAGTTTTGAAATAAAAGGCAAAGATGTTTACAAAAAAATGCGTTTTGAAACCGGCGTGCATAGAGTCCAAAGAGTTCCGGCTACCGAAAAAAATGGCCGAATCCATACTTCTACCGCATCCGTGGCAATTTTGCCAATCAGAAAAAAAATTCTTTTTGAAATAAATCCGGCTGATTTAGAAATGGAATATTCGCGTTCCGGCGGAAAGGGAGGACAAAATGTCAATAAAGTTGAAACCGCTGTCAGACTTATTCATAAGCCAACCGGCATTGATGTGCGTTCCACTAATGAAAGAAGTCAATTGGCGAATCGCGAAAAAGCTATGATGATTTTAACTGCTAAGCTTCAGCAATTAGAAGAAGAAGAAGAAGCTAAAAAATATTCCGGAGACCGAAAAAGTCAAATTGGCACAGGAGATAGGTCTGAAAAAATTCGCACTTATAATTTTCCACAAGACCGCCTTACTGACCATCGCATAAAAAAATCTTGGCATAATTTGCCTAGAATAATGGAAGGAGATATAAATGAAATAATTGAAGATATTGATTCGGGCGTAATAGGAGATGAAGAAGAGAAATAAATTGCTTTTCATTTTAGATATGATATGATTTTTGGGTAGGGTCTCATTTAGCGAAAAGAGTTTCTACGTTTTATTAAGTAGTTTTTGCCCGATTTTTTTAAAACGGGAGAAATTAAAGTATGGCTACAAAGCTATATGTAGGGGGACTCCCTTACAGCACTCAAGAAGATGCTTTAAAAGAGCACTTCGCGCAAGCTGGTAATGTTACATCAGCTGTGATTATTATGGACAAAATGTCCGGTCGTTCAAAAGGTTTTGGATTCATAGAAATGTCAACAGATGCAGAAGCGCAAAACGCTGTCTCAATGTTTAATGGACAAGAATTTGAAGGACGAAAACTTACAGTAAATGAAGCTCGTCCAATGGAAGCTAGACCACCAAGAACTGGCGGAAACGGCGGATATAACGGAGGAGGAAATGGCGGTTATGGCGGTGGAAACCGCGGTGGACGTCGTGAATACTAAAAATTAGTTTCTAGAAACTAGGTTCTAGTTAAAACAAAAACACCCTTAAGGGTGTTTTTGTTTGCGCAAAGTTATTATTTTTGTTATATTTTCAGCACGGGGTGTCTTTCATTCCTGCTTTTGTGTTTACCTAAAACCTAGAAGCTAGTCGCTAGAACCTGTATCTTGAGCGTGTAGTTCAGTGGTAGAACGCTGTCCTGATAAGACAGAGGTCGAAGGTTCGATCCCTTCCACGCTCACAAAACATGGGATGTTTTGTGAGAGACGGAGCGCGACGGCGCGAGTCCGGGTCGGGGAAGTTTTTAGCAAAAAACTATTCCTGACCACAATATTAAAGAAAAAATAACCGTTGTTTGCATCTTACATATCTTTATCATATAATAAGTGAAAGCCAAACGGCTTTTATTTTTATGGAGCCAGACAACAATAATTCTAATAAAAATAATGTTTGGTGGAAACCAATTATGGTTTTTTACGTTAAAATTACTTCTTGGATAGCTATTCCTTTGATTTTAGCTGTTTTGGCGGGAAATTATGCAAGCAAATCAATTGGAAGTCAAACTTTGTTTTTTATTTTTGTTATGACAGGTTTTGGCATCTCTTGTTTTGGAATTTACAAAGAGATTAAAAGATATAAAAAAAAATTAGATATTCCTTTACCAAAAAATAAGGAAAACAACGTAAAAAATGACAGAAAATAATTTACAAAATAATATAATACCCGTTAGTCATGAAGTAACAATTTTTGCCGAACCAATTTTTAACATAGGAAATTTTCAAGTCACAAATTCGCTTTTAACTTCGTGGCTCGCAGTTCTTGTAATCCTCGCTTTAACATTGGCAATTAAATTAAAACTAAAAAAAATTCCCGGAAAACTGCAAAATATTTTTGAAGTTATACTAGAAGGAGCGCTTTCACTTTGCGATCAAGTTACTAATGACAGAAAACTTTCTCTTAAAATTTTTCCATTTGTTTTTTCTCTTTTTTTATTTATTTTAGTAAATAATTGGCTTGGTCTTTTGCCAATATTAGGTTCTATGGGTTTTGTGGTAAAAGAGGGAATACATTCCGCATTTGTGCCATTTTTGCGTTCCGGTACGGCTGATATTAATACGACTTTAGCTTTGAGCATTATGGTAGTTATAGGGTCAAACTTATTTGGAATTGTTACAATAGGCCTCTGGAAAAGTTTTAATAAATATGTTAACTTAAAAGCAATTGGATCAATTGCAACAAAAATTCGAAAAGATCCAGCGGTGCTTATTGTAGCGCCTATCACTTTTTTTGTCGGTCTTCTTGAGCTTCTTGGAGAAATGGCAAAGATTGCTTCGCTTTCTTTTCGACTATTTGGCAATGTATTTGCAGGAGAAGTGCTTTTGGCTTCCATGTCGGCAATATTTGCATATATTGTTCCTGGGCCGTTTTTATTTTTAGAAATCTTTGTTGGCCTGATTCAAGCTTTAATTTTCAGTCTTCTTGCCACAGTTTATTTTACGATAGCCAGCCAAGATCACAGAGAGCATGAAGAACATGCAAAGGAAGTGATAGTATTATCAACGTAAGGTTTTGTTTTCAGCCAAAGGCTGATCCGCCTCAGGCGGAAAATTTATTATAAATTCCTGCCCGACTTAGTCATTCAGGCGGGAGTCGAAAAATTATTATTAATTAATCCACTAAAATTTTTCACAAAAATTAAGTGAAATATTAAAGTAAAAAATATTAAAAAAATTTAAGCGGATAAACATTCCTTAAGGGATAAAAAAATATGGAAAAAGAAATAGTTAGCACAGTCGTAAATTTAGTTCCTTTAGCAAAATCTTTAGCAATAGGTTTAACTGGTATTGGCGCCGCTCTTGGTATTGGCATGATTGGAGCAAAAGCTATGGAATCAATCGGAAGAAATCCTGAAGCTACGGGAAAAATTTTAGTTCCCATGCTTATCGTTTCTGCTTTCGCGGAAGCTGTTGCAATTTATGGATTAGTTATAGCATTTTCAGTCAATTAATTATTTAAGACGTAAACATCATGAATGAATTAATTTCAACATTTCACATAGATTGGAAGTTGATGATTGCGCAAATTGTGAACTTTGGGCTTGTTTTTGCCGTTTTATATTGGCTGGCGGCAAAACCGCTTGGCAAGTTAATGAAGGACAGAACCAAAGAAATTACAGATGGTTTGGAAAATGCAAAGAAAGCCGAAACAGAAGTTGCTAATGCAAATATAAAAAAAGAAGAAATAATAAGAGAAGCCAAGCAAGACGCAAAACAAATAATTTCAAGTTCTCAATCTGACGGAAAGGGAATTATAAAAGAAGCTAAAGATAAAGCTATTCTTGAAAAAGAAGAAATAATCAAGCAAGCAAAACTTGATGCCGAAAAAGAAAAGAAAAACAGCGAAGAGATTGTTAGAAAAGAAGCTTCAGTATTTATTACAGCTGGTATTCAGAAGGTAGTTGAAGGTTATGTTGCGGCCGGTAAGGGCGAAGATATTATTAAAGAAATGCTTGCCCGTTCCGAAGGGAAATAGAATTGCATAAATAAGCGATGATTAAATCAAAACAATTAGCTCAAGCGTTATATCAACTCTCTAAAGAGAAAGTTGAAAACTTGGATGCTAAATTTTTTGATTTTTTAGAAAAAAGAAATTTAAAAGCTCAAATACCGTCTGTTTTATATCACTTGGAAAAAATTATTGAATTAGATAGGGAGAAAAAAGGAATACAAATAGAAACAGCGCACGAGATAAAACACGAAACAATCAGTCATATTAAAAAGTTTTTACAAGCAGACCATTTTCCGGAAGCGGTAAAAATTAAAAAAGAATTAATTGCCGGATTCAGGGCAAAATGGAATGGAATGATTTACGATGCAAGTTTGCAAACAGGTTTAAAAAAATTAAAAGAATCAATTATCAAATAATATTATCCCGGTAGTAGAGCAAAGCTCACTATGGGGCAGGTAAACAAATGAGCGCAAATACAACAATAGAAAATTTAAAAAAGAGAATCACTGATTTTCAAGGAGGGGCTGAAATGTATGAATATGGCACCGTAATGAGTATTTCGGATGGAATCGCAAAAATTTCCGGTTTGTCAAAATGTCAATCATCTGAAATGGTCTCTTTTGAATCTGGAGCTATTGGTCTCGCACTCAACTTAGAAGAAGATTCTGTCGGGGTAATTGTTCTTGGGGATTTTTCAAAAATTAAAGAAGGGGAAACAGTAAAAAGAACAAATAAAATTCTTTCTATTCCTGTCGGTGATAAATTCATTGGTCGTATTGTAAATCCGCTAGGAGCGCCGATTGATGAGGGTGGAACAATAAAATCAGACGGAATTTATCCGGTTGAAAAAATTGCTTCCGGCGTTATGACTCGTGAACCGGTTAAAACTCCAGTTCAAACAGGATTAAAATCAATTGATGCGATGATTCCAATCGGCCGCGGACAGCGTGAGCTGATTATTGGCGACAGACAAACGGGAAAAACAGCAATTGCTATTGACACTATCATAAACCAGAAAGGTCAAAATCTCCTTTGCATTTATGTCGCTATTTCACAAAAACAATCAAAGGTTGCCCGTATTGTTTCAAAATTAAAAGAAGCCGGAGCTATGGATTATACAATAGTTGTTTCGGCTGGGTCTTCTGACGGGCCGGCGTTTTCATATTTGGCTCCTTATTCAGGATGCGCTCTTGCAGAATATTTTTTAGATAAAGGGAAAGATGTTTTAATTATTTATGATGATTTATCAAAACATGCCGTAGCGTATCGAGAAATTTCTCTCCTTCTTCGTCGTCCGCCAGGCCGTGAAGCTTATCCGGGAGATGTTTTTTATTTACACTCCAGATTGCTTGAACGCGCCTGTCATTTAAATAAAAATTATGGAGGCGGTTCAATTACTGCACTGCCGATTATTGAAACACAAGCCGGGGATGTCTCTGCATACATTCCTACAAACGTTATTTCAATTACCGACGGACAAATTTTTCTTGAAACCGGACTCTTCTATAAAGGCATTCGTCCGGCTATTAATGTCGGACTTTCGGTGTCTCGAGTAGGGTCCTCGGCACAAATTAAATCAATGAAAAAAGTTGCGGGTAAAATGAAACTGGCCATGGCGCAATATCGCGAACTTGAATCTTTTGCGCAATTTGATTCTGACCTTGACCCTGAAACAAAAAAAGCAATCAATAGGGGAAAAAGAGTTACGGAACTTATGAAACAAAACCAATATTCTCCAATACCTGTCGCCAAGCAAGTTTGTTCTATTTATGCGGTGAATGAGGGGTATCTGGACGAGCTTGAAATTACGGAAATTAAAGCTTGGGAAGAAAATTTTTATGAATTTTTAGAACGTTCAAAAAAAACTTTGCTGGCAGAATTAATAAAAGATTGGAATGAAAAAATTGAAAATGATTTAAAAAGCGCAATTAAAGAATTTATGGGAAATTAATTTATATTCATGCCATTACAAACCAAAGCCACCCCAGTACTAAAAAAATTCAATGAATGCTTAAATTTTTTAGTACGGGGCGCGAAGTGCTTAAATAATTTAAAGTAATGTATGTAAAGTAAGATATTATAATAAAATTTAATGAGAACAAAAGAGATAAAACAAAAAATAAAATCAGTTGGAAATATCAAAAAAATCACCAAAACGATGGAGATGGTTTCTATTTCCAAAATGCGCCGAGCGGTGGATAAAGCCCTTGCCACCAGAGCTTATTCACGCTACGCGCTGGAGCTTTTGGTTAATATTTCAAAGGATAAAAATGTTTCAAATCCTCTGATGGTAGCTGGAAAATCAAATAAAGAATTGATTATAATTATCGCCAGCAATAAGGGTCTTTGTGGCGGATATCATTCCAATCTTTTAAGAGCTTTATCATTATATCTTTCCACTCAAAATGGAAAAGAATTTAAAGCTGTAACTATCGGCAAATATAGCGAGAAAATTTGCAAGAAATTAAGTTTGCCAATTTTTGCCAGCTTTATAACTTTTTCGGAATATTCAAATATTGAACAAACAAAAGAATTAAGCGATTTAATCTCTAGAGAATTTATAGAAGGAGATTATGTCAGTGTTAAAATTTTATATACAGAATTTTTAAAATCCACTGCTTACAAACCGGTATTACGAGAACTTTTTCCAATTAGCGCAGATACGGTAAAAAATGTCATAGATAAAAATGAAGATTTAAAAATAAATGAAGAAAATAGCTTGGTGGACTATAAATTTGAACCAGATTTAAATACAATACTGGAAAGCATCTTACCCGGACTGGTTGATGTTGTTGTTTATCAGACTTTGACTGAGGCGTTTGCATCTGAACATTCATCCAGGATGTTCGCTATGAAAAATGCCGGAGATAGCGCAACAACTATTTTGAATTCACTTTTACTTTCTTACAATCATGCCAGACAAGATGGCATAACCCGCGAGCTTTCGGAAATCGTCGCCGGAGCAGAAGCCTTAAATGTTAATTAAATTATTAATAGTATTATCCACGCCTTTGGCGGGACAAGTAAAAAAATGCAAAAAGGAAAAATATCACAAATTATAGGAGCGGTCGTAGATGTAAGATTTGAAGGCGAATTGCCGGCGCTTTTTAATGCACTTATTGTAAAACGTCCGGAAAATAAAGCTGGTGACTTGGTCCTTGAAGTCGCGGGACATTTAGGATTAAGCGAAATTCGAACAATCGCGATGTCTTCTACTGATGGGTTGTCTCGCGGAGATGAAGTCATAGATTCAGGCGCGCCGATTTCAGTGCCGGTTGGAATGGAAACTCTTGGAAGAATGTTTGATGTTGTTGGTAATCCGATTGATGAAATGCCTGCGCCCAAAAATTCCAAAAGGATGCCAATTCATAGAAAGGCTCCGACTTTTGCGGAACAATCTCCAAAAACAGAAGTTCTGGAAACTGGCATAAAAGTTATTGACCTCATGTGTCCATTTCTAAAAGGTGGGAAAGTCGGATTATTCGGAGGCGCAGGCGTCGGAAAGACTGTTGTTATTCAAGAACTTATTAGAAATATTGCATCTGAGCACGGTGGATATTCCGTATTTGCTGGAGTTGGAGAAAGAACTCGTGAAGGCAATGACCTATATCGAGAAATGGAAGACTCAAAAGTTCTTAATAAAACAATGTTAGTGTTTGGACAAATGAACGAACCGCCAGGAGCTCGCGCTCGGGTTGCTTTGTCTGCTCTTACAATGGCTGAACATTTTCGCGACGTAGAAGGAAAAGATTTACTTTTTTTTATGGATAATATTTTCCGTTTTACTCAAGCAGGTTCCGAAGTATCGGCGCTTCTCGGGCGTATGCCTTCAGCTGTGGGATATCAGCCAACTCTGGCATCGGAAATGGGAAACTTGCAAGAACGTATTACTTCAACAGATAAGGGTTCTATTACTTCAGTACAAGCAATTTATGTGCCAGCTGACGACCTGACAGACCCGGCGCCAGCTACGACTTTCTCGCATTTAGATTCTACAGTGGTATTATCTCGTCCGCTTTCTGAGCTTGGTATTTATCCTGCCGTTGACCCTCTTGACTCCACTTCCACAATTCTTGACCCAAATATAATTGGTGAAAAACATTATAATGTTGCGCGAGGCATTCAGAAAATTTTACAAAGATATAAAGATTTACAAGATATTATTGCAATCTTAGGAATGGACGAATTAACAGATGATGATAAACTTGCTGTTTCTCGCGCTCGCAGAATTCAAAAATTTCTTTCTCAGCCATTTTTCGTGGCCGAACAATTTACCGGCCGTTCCGGAAAATATGTTCCACTTGAAGATACAATTAAAAGTTTTGAAGAAATTCTTGAAGGAAAATATGACCATATTTCTGAACAAGCTTTTTATATGAAAGGAAGCATTGAAGATGTGTTGGTAGAAGAAACTAAAAAATAAAGATGAGTAATTTAAAAGTTGCAATTATAGCTAAAGATAAAATTGCTTATGAGGGTGAAGCGGACGCTGTTTTTGCGCCAACTCAAACCGGTATTATTGAAATACTGCCGAATCATACTCAACTGGTTTCTGCGCTGGCCAAAGGTGAAATAATTCTCAAAATAGAAAACAGGGAAGAGAAATTTAATATCTCCGGTGGAGTTCTGGAAGTTCGTAAAAAAAGCAATGTTATAATTCTCGCAGATATTATCAAAGAATAAATTCAGTTTATTTTTATGTCTAAATTTTATGTAATTGCGACTCCAATAGGAAATATGGAAGATATCACACTTCGGGCCATTCGTATTTTAAATGAAGTTGATTTAATTTTATGTGAAGATACCAGAGAAACAAAAAAAATTTTACAGAAATATAATATAAATAAGCTTACCATGAGCTACCCGTCCGACGATGTCATCCGGACAGGTCATGCACGAAGTTCACCCGAATGCTTTAATAAGCGGGCGGGCAAGACTTCTAAAACTGATAAAATTTTCGAGCTGATAGAAGAAAGAAAAAATTTAGCGCTCGTATCTGACGCAGGAACTCCGACTATATCAGACCCCGGCGCAATGCTTATATCAA